>JBCCIM010000154.1 GCA_039111535.1 Bacteroidota bacterium
GCGCAGCCTCCAGTAGGAGATTTGCGCTGGCAGGCACCGCAGCCGGTTGAGAATTGGGCAGGGGTAAGAGCAGCAGAGAACTTTGGGCCGCGTTGTATGCAACGTCCCCTTTTTAGTGACATGATGTTTCGTTCGGATGGCATGAGCGAAGACTGCCTGTACCTGAATGTATGGACACCGGCGCGTAGCGCAGAGGAGAAACTACCGGTCTTGATATATTTCTACGGCGGCGGGCTCTTTACGGGGGATGGATCTGAATACCGTTATGATGGAGAGAGCATGGCGCGGGAAGGCATCGTGACCCTAACGGTCAACTACAGGTTGAATATTTTTGGGTTCTTTGCGCACCCCGAGTTAACAGCAGAGGCAGATTACAACGCATCAAGCAACTACGGCTTTTTGGACCAGACCGCTGCGCTCCAGTGGGTACAGGATAACATCGCTGCTTTTGGTGGCGATCCTGATCGGGTGACCATTGCCGGTGAATCTGCCGGCTCTGTATCTGTAAGTGCGCAAATGATTTCACCGTTGTCCAGACACCTTATCGCCGGCGCGATTGGTTCGAGCGGTTCCTTGATGGGGACGCTTCGCGCAGGCCCACTGGCTGAGCAAGAAGCTAAAGGTGTTGCTTTTGGCGAAGAGGAGCGCGCTCCGTCGCTGGCAGCGCTGCGTCAAATACCTGGTGACGAGCTGCTCGAGAAGACGAAGAAATATGCGTGGACACATTTTTCGCCTGCTATAGACGGTTACGTCTTTCCTGAATCGCCAGACGCCATGTTTGAGGCCGGCCAGCAGGCAAAAGTACCTTTACTCCTCGGATGGAATTCAATGGAGCAAGGCTATAACGGTGTAATGGGTGGATTGCCACCTACCCCGGAGTCTTTCCAAACGGTAGTGCGGTCGTTGTATGGCGATCAGGCAGATGAGATTTTGGCTGTATATCTTCATACGAATGAGGAAGAAGTTCGGACTTCTGCTATCGATCTTGCGGGCGACCGGTTTACGGCATTCAGCACCTGGAAATGGGCAGATTTGCACCTGAAGACCGGAGGTGGGCAGCCCGTGTATCGATACCTGTACGCAAGGCCGCGGCCGGCATCACGTGATGGCAATACGCCGGCTGCCACAGGAGCCACGCATTCAGCCGAAATTGAATACGCGATGGGGAATCTGTCTACCAACCGTGTGTACGATTGGGAGCCGGAAGATTACCGCGCCTCGGATGTGTTCAAGGCGTACTACGCCAACTTCGTGAAAACCGGCAACCCCAATGGTCCTGGTGTGCCGGCATGGCCCATGTTGAACGCAAACAAACCCCAGGTCATGTACATCGACGCTGAAACCACGCTCAAACCAGAACAGCATGCCGCACGCTACCGCGTACTGAATAGCTTAAATGTCCACTGAATTTTGAATATTCCTGATAGGGTGTACAAGCGTCCCCTCTTGAGAGGGCGGGCATGGTCACGCAGGGAGGGCGCCATTCGCATGCAAGTAAAATCAACAGCACTGTCGGGGTAGAGCGGAGCTACAGGAGCCCAATGAAAAAGGCCGGCTTTCAGTACAGCCCCCAAATAACCTCCCGGGATCGGATCATTTTTAACCCTCTCTGGTTGTCACGCAACTTCGCCAAATAATCCACTTTACCACCCCCCAATACCGTGGCAAATAAAATCCGTGTCATCCAATTCGGACTGGGCCCTATCGGGTGCGCTGCTGCCCGCCTCGTCACAGAAAGAAGCAATCTTGAACTGGTTGGTGCTGTAGACATCGACCCGGAAAAAATTGGCCGGGACATTGGAGATGTAATTGGTTTAGCGCAGCCGTTAGGAAAAAAGGTGTCAGGCTCGCTTGCTGATGCAGTCAGCGCACAGCCGGCAGATGTGGTGCTGCACATGACCAGTTCCTACTTTGATCTGTTCAAATCCCAAATAGAAGAAATTCTTGATGCCGGATTGGACATTGTGTCTACCGCTGAAGAATTGTCTTTCCCATGGCGTGATAACCATGATGCTGCAACTGAACTGGATACGCGTGCGAAGAAAGCTGGCAAATCTGTGCTCGGTACAGGCGTGAATCCAGGATTCCTGATGGATGCACTGCCGTTGTTCATTTCGGGTATTACGCAGTCTGTTGAGCATGTCGAAGTTACCCGCATCATCAACGCGAGCGAGCGGCGTGGTCCTTTTCAGAAAAAAATTGGCTCCGGCATGGAAGTAGAAGCGTTCATGCAGAAAATGGCGGAAGGCCGGATGGGCCACGTAGGATTGCCCGAGTCGATGGCCATGTTGTTTGATACGCTTGGCCGGCGCATGACCAACTACACCGATACGGTTGAGCCTGTTGTTGCTGAAACACTCACCAAGACCTCGCATTTTGAGGTCGCCGCCGGCAATGTGAAAGGCCTCAAGCAGGTAGCTACAGCGTCATCCGCGGATGGCGAGTTTGCGCGTTTGACGTTTATCGCTGCGCTCGACATGGAAGACGATGGCGATACCATCACCATTACGGGTACGCCAAACCTTGAAGTAAAGCTCAAAGGCACCAATGGCGATTACTCCACGGTTGCAATTGCCGTAAACGCCATTAAACGCGTGTTCGAAGCCCAGGCCGGCGTACTAACCATGCGCGATATTCCACCTGTTACAGTCCAGCAGTAAGCCCTTTAAGCACGTTCTTCCATGCACAACTGAGAGGCTAATAAAGCGGAAATAGTCGGAAAGGTGACAAAATGGAGTCAGGTTGCTAAATTAAAAAGCAATCTTGTCATGCTTTATTAGAACCACCTTACTACTATGTGGACGAAGACACCACCCACGCTATCGACACGCTATGCCGCCGGGCTAGCTTTTTTTGGGCTATCTCTTATACTGCTTTTACCAGGCTGTACCCCCTCGGTTGGCGGCGAACAACAACTGCAAGAAGTAGCGCTTTCTGTTGTTGAGGATATCGCAACCGGTGCCATAATGGTTTACCGGGAACGCGACACAGAACCGATCCTCACCCAGAATGCGGCGCCAGACCATCGCCCCTATTTGCACCCGATCACTTCGCCCGACGGGCAAAGTGTGGTTACTGAATACAGTCCTGGGCATCACAGGCACCAGACAGGCCTTTACTGGGGATTCACCCGTCTAAACGGACGCGACTATTTCCACAACCCACAAGGCGACTACTGGCGAAAGGCATCATCCGAAATTATGGTGGATGAAGGGTCGGCTGTGAAGTGGAAAACTGTGTACGATTTGTTGGATGAAGCCGGCGAAGTTGTGCTGCAGGAGACGCAGGTCTGGGAGATGTTTGAGGAGAACAACAACTACGTGCTCGATTTGGTGTGGCAGGGGAGTGCCGTGCAGGATGTCACCATAGGCGAATTCGATTATGGTGGCCTTTTCTTGCGGATGCCCTGGACAGAAGGCATTGAAGGGGCCGCGGTAAATGCTGCACGCCAGCGGAACCAGTTTGCAGAAGGCAAACGCGCGATGTGGCTTGATGTCGGAATGAAAGTCGAAGGCCGCGATGATTTAGCGCACATGACCATTTTTGATCACCCCGACAATGCCGGCTTCCCACAGCCCTGGCGCGTAGACGGACAACTAGGCGTAGGACCTGTACGGGCCCGTCTTGGCGATTGGCAAATTGCTGCCGGCGAAACCGAAGAAATCAAACACCGCATCCTCGTGTACACCGGCAAACACGATGACATCGTATTGCGGGATGTGTTCTCCGCTTATAGTGGACAGGGAGAAATGTACTCTACGGCTTCGTTGTGGGGCATTGCCCAGCAGGAAGCAATGGAAGCTGAATTCCTCACGCCGCAAATGGCTGTTGATGCCATGACGGTGCAGGAAGGTTTTCAGGTAAATGCATATGCCGGCGAGCCCATGATTACCCAGCCGATGGCGTTTGCGTGGGATGACAAAGGCCGGATGTGGGTGGCTGAGAACCGGGACTATGAATCACGCGGCGACGGATTTTCCAATTCTGGCGACAGCCGCATCTTGATTCTCGAAGATACGGATGGGGATGGCGTTGCCGATTCTCGCAAAGTATTTCTGGAAGGCATTCCTTTCCCCGCGGCCATTGCCATTGGGTTTGATGGGCTGTTCCTTGGCGCACCACCGCACCTGATGTTTGTCCCGGATGCAGACGGAGACGATGTGGCAGAGCGCGATGACATCGAAATCCTGCTAACGGGGTGGGGGATACGAGACCGCCACGAAACGATTAACAGCCTCCATTGGGGACCTGATGGATGGCTTTATGGCCTCGAAGGATTTGCGACGCCTTCCCGGATTAGAAAGCCTGACGCGAGCGATCGTTTATATAAACACAATGATCCCTTCCCAACGGATATCTTCACCAAGGAAGGTGTAGACATTGATGGTGGGGTATGGCGCTATCATCCATCAAAAAAACGGTTTGAGGTGGTTGCGCACGGATTTAGTAATCCATGGGGCATCGACTATGACGCAAAAGGGCAGCTGTTTATCAGCGCCTGTGTGATACCGCACATGTTTCACGTGATACCTGGCGGCATTTACCAGCGCCAGGGTGGCCGGCACTTCAATCCGTATGTGTATAGCGATATCCAAACCATTGTAGACCATCGCCATCGCTCAGCCCACGGTGGTGCGCGTATTTATCAGTCAGACGCATTCCCTGAAGAGCACAGGGGCCGGTTGTTTATGGCGAATATCCACGAACACGCCGTCCTGACTGATATTTTGGAGACCAAAGGTTCAGGCTTCGTTGCCCGGCATGGCGATGACTTCCTGCTGGCTAATAACGCACAGTGGATCGGGTTCTCTATGGAAATAGGCCCCGAAGGTGCCGTGTACGTTCTGGATTGGCACGATGCAGATATTTGCGGCAAAGACGTGCTTGACAAGGACACCGGCCGCATTTTCAGGATCACGCCCGAGGAATCGCTCGCGGAACAATGGGATGGCCGGTATGACGACCTGAACACCAAAACAGACGTTGAGCTAGCAGCGCTACAGGTGAGCCCGAGTGACTGGCACGCGCGGCGCGCCCGTGTGATTTTGCAGTATCGTGCAACCCAGCGTGCGATAAATGCTGACGCAGTTACCACTTTACAAGAAACGTACGCGAGCCATGACAATGCTGATTTCCGACTCCGGGCCATGTGGGCCATGCATGTTGCGCAGGTACTTGAGGCTGCGCAGCTTGAGGAGGCGCTTGATGACAGAGACGAGTACATTCGTGCCTGGGCTATTCAGCTGTTGACGGAAGACATGGATGCCTCTGAAAACGCGCGTATGGAATTTGCTGAAATGGCGTCGTCAGATAAATCGCCCGTTGTTCGGAAATACCTCGCAGCTGCACTACAGCGTGTCGATATGACGGATCGCTGGGACATTGCTGCCGGCCTCATCCAGCATGGCGCGGATGCTACCGATGATAACATCCCTCTCATGAGCTGGTTCGGTATTGAGCCGCTGGTAGCTGAAGATCCTGAACGTGCTCTGGGTCTTGCGGGTGAAAGCAATATTCCGCTTATCACGGAATACATCGCTCGCCGCGCAGTGGATGCAGATGAGATAGATATCCTTGTTTCCAAATTGACCGCTATGAAAGATGCGCGTCCGATGCTCCTGCGCGGGATGTTAGATGCACTGGAAGGGCGGACAGATTTGGAAACCCCCGCGGCCTGGCCAGCGGTATATCAATCACTACAAAAAGATTCCGAAGACGTCCAGCGATTGGCTGTCCAGGTCGGACAGCAGTTTGGAGATGCTGAGGCTGCTAAAGCCTTGTTGGCCTCACTTGCCGACCCGGCTACCTCCGATGCTGATAAAAACAACGCCATCCGTGGCCTTGCTTCAAAACAGCGCGAAGAGTTGGTTGCACAACTGCCGGCGTTAATCGATGAGCCGGCAGTGCAGATAGAAGCGATCCGGGCTGTAGCAGCTTACGACAACAGGGTATTGGGGAGCCAGTTGCTTGCCAAGTATGAGTCGCTTGATTCAGATGCCCGCCGCGAGGCAGCGCAAACTATGGCAACCCGGCCTGTGTATGGTTGGATGCTTGCTGAAGCCATCAAGAAGAACCCCGATTACAAAGCTGATATCCCGGTATACGTAGCGCGTCAGTTGCGTCGTGTTGTGGGTAATGGGTTTGTTGAGATATGGGGCCCCATTGATAGCATGTCTGATGATAAATCAGCCGCTTACGAACGGTATACAGCGTTGCTTACAGATAACGCGGTTGCTGCTGCTGATGCAAGCGCAGGCCGCGCGGTCTTCGAGCAATCCTGTGGTACGTGTCACAAAATGTATGGAGATGGCGGAGACATCGGGCCAGAGCTGACAGGATCCAACCGGGCCAACCTCGATTATATCCTGAGCAACATGCTCAGCCCTAGCGAGGTCATTCAGGATGATTACAAACTGGTTGTGATCACCACCCACGACGGCCGTACGTACATGGGCAACGTTTCCGGTGAAGATGACCGGCAGGTAACACTTCGCGTGGTCGGACAAGACGCCGTTGTTATTGGTAAGTCCACGATACGGTCCAGAGAAGTAACGCCTAATTCCATGATGCCAGAAGGCTTGCTACAAGCGCTGCCCGATGAAAAGGTACTGCAACTTGTGTCGTATCTGCGTACCAGTCAGCAGGTTGGGGAATAGTCCGTTTGACAAGTAGATCGTTCAATACATAGTTAATACAAGTGAGGGGCTGATTTCAGCCCTTCGCTGTTTAATTGCTTTTTTGTGAAGATGTAAAAGATATGTTAGACATCCCAACAAATCAGCAGTGTTGCCGTAACTGCCTTTACCGTAACTGACAGTATCGCTATCAACCTCTGACTGGACGCGTATGCAAATTAGGAGAAGTCAAATTGCCCTGCTAGTGCTGCTTACCTTTGTGGTAGGTAGTATTGTGGCGCCGGCTTCTCACTATGCGTATATGCTTTTCAGTGATGTGTACGGCGTTGGAGGACATCTCCAGCATACTGCACATCACGATGTACCGCATCACGGCGCATCGCATCACGGCGCTGCCGTTGATGGCACACACGATATGCCCGTCCGGGCACGTGATGCGGGTAGCGATCATTTTTATTGTGAGTACGCTGACCTTTTTGCGACCTTTGCTGCAACGGGTCCTCTTGCAGCTTCTGTTGTAGACGCCACGCCGCATAGCGAACCGGTCATCATATCAGCGGAACGCAATCCAGACGCTTCTCTCCCTGCAGCATTTCAACAACGGGGGCCGCCTGTGCCTGTTGCGCATGCGTAATTGCTTCGCTTAACCCATCCCCTCTGTATTCCAGGGTATTTATCTCATCCAGCCTCAATGGTAGCGCAGATTCCTGTCATGAATCTCGTGCTATCCTGTGGTATGCGGTGCAGTGCGAGAAGGGGAGTGTCACAATACGTATGCGAGCTTTTTTAGCATGGTGCTAACTGCCTGACTGGTGCTGCAAATGGCCCATGGACGGCTACACTTCTGCCATGCAAGTCCTTTTCTCTTCTATAGACCAATCAGCACTCAGGTAGCTGATGTCTTGTCCCACCTTTGTATAAAGCACAGGCATACTATGCGTTATTTAACCTATGTTCTCGTTTTTTCTCTTTTTGTCCTGATCAACCCTGTTGATGCGCTGGCACAATGGACATCCGGCCGGCCTGATGGGCATGCCCCAATTGGTGTGATGGGTGATCACACGCACGGCGCCGGCGAATTTATGCTTTCATACCGCTACATGTACATGAACATGGACGGTAACCGAGATGGTACCGACGGCCTTTCAACCGATGAAGTGGTTGATCCGAATGGGCAGAACTTTGTGATTGCCCCCGTCAACATGCCGATGGGTATGCACATGTTTGGGATGATGTACGCGCCGACCAATGAATTGACTTTGATGGCCATGGTGCCAGTGATTTCACTGGAAATGGATCATGTCACCCGGGCCGGCGGTGCTTTTACAACTTCTTCTTCTGGCGTTGGTGACATCAAGCTGTCAGGCCTGTACAAAATTGCTTCTTTTGGAAACAGTCGCGTGCATCTAAATGCCGGCGTCTCTTTCCCAACCGGGTCAATTAAAGCATCTGACGTAACACCTGCGAGTGCACCCAACGCGTCACAGTTGCCCTACCCGATGCAGTTAGGCTCTGGGACGGTAGACCTGATGCCTGGCATCACTTACCTGGGACAAACACCAGACTGGTCCTGGGGTGCACAGGCCAAAGGTGTGGTACGTCTTGGCGAAAACGATCAGGATTATACCCTTGGTAACCGGTTTCTCTTTACCACATGGGGGGCTCGGAAATTGACGCCGTGGATCAGTGCTTCTGCGCGTATTGAGGCGACCAACTGGGGCGACATTGATGGCGCATCCCCTGCGTACGCAGGAGCTGTGAATATGCGCATGGTGCCCACCGTGTTCACTGAACTGCGTGGTGGCAGTCGGGTTGATGCGGCACTTGGTCTGAATACGTATGTGCTGGGTGGTCCGTTGTACGGCTTGAGATTGGCTGTTGAAGGTGTGGTACCTGTTTCCCAGAATCTGAATGGCCCCCAACTCGAAACGGACTGGCAGATTGTCGCCGGTTTGCAGTTTGCTTTTTAGACTGGATATGCTAGATCTATAGCCAATAAAGAAGGCCTCATGCAAACGCATGGGGTCTTCTTTATTATAGACGAATCAAACCATGCCGGCAGGTCTCATTGCGCAGCAGGTACCGCGGAAGGATTTGGGATGCCCTCAATTTCAATAATATGGTCCAGCCGGATTTCGTGTTTTGTATCTCCTGATTGAAAAAGCATAAACTCGACCTGGGTTCTTGAGAACAGATCAACCACCTTTCCTTGAATAGTCAGCGGGCTCGGGTGCTCAGGCGAAATAAATGACAGGTCTACTTCTTTTTTCTGGACAGCAAAGGCTTCCAGATAATCATAGTATCCGCAAGAAATAGGCATATACCCATTTGTGTTGGATTTGTCTGATGGCAGGTTACATTGATTCATTGTCGTATCAGGTCTGTGTTTCTGTTGGTGTCATTAAGACCAAAATTATTTCAGAGGATAAATGACTATTTCCGAGTAGTCGGCCAGACAGGAATGGGTGCGTTACCGGAGGTGGGGGGAGAGAAAAGATTTACGGCGGCGATATGCGTGCGCTGAATATTGTATTGCATGGAGATACATATTGAGAAAATGCGGATCACGATGGGATAAGACAGCCGTAATAATTTGTGCCAGCGGCTAAATGTTGCAGAAATGTGTCGATATTAATTAAGTGTGTGACAATTAAAGTGACGTCAGAAACGCTAAAATCGGCTAGTTTGAAGGAAAAGGCGTTGATGTGTGTAAAATGTTGCGAAATTGTGGCACGATGTTGGTTGTTTTTGAAAGTGCCCGGAGAAAGACACGTCCATCCGTAGAAGAGAAGAGATGAGTATCATGTATAAGCCCCTCTCGCTTGTGATCAGTAAAGCAGATCGATCGTTCGATCGTCCTCCCCTTTTCAAGGCACCCTCGTTTCTTGCCCAGGAATCGGTCGAGGTTAAACGTCCTGCTAAAGTTGAACGCATCGTCAAAGCTACCCCCATGCCGTCCCGCCCCGTACAGCACACTGAATTTCCTCCAATGGGCCGGCCACGGTGCATCAAAAGCTACCGCTCAGACCGCATGGCAATCTACGATGAGACGCATGACACCTTTCATGCGTACTCAGTGACTGAAGCCATCAGTCAGTCTGGTCTCTCTTTTCAGGAAGCAGTCGATTGGGTTGATGATCGCCTTGTGCTCGTTGGAAAGGGCATGGGTCCGGGCAGCATGGCTATTGCGCTCTCGTTGGTTTTTGCTTCTGGCCTGGTTGCTGTTTTGTTGATCGCAGCCATGATCAGTTTCCTCCTTTAAAACTCCCGCCCCTCACCCCCCGCCCCCTTTTTTTCGATTGTTGCATTCTCGTTACACTAAATGCGTTGCCCTGTGCAACTTACGCCAAGGTATGTGTTATAACAAGTATGTTGTAACACGTAAATAAAGATCAAACCTTGATACGCATATGAGTTATCTAGCCCGTGCAACCGAATTACAGAATATGGTCCTTGGGGGACAATTGATGGAAGCTTTTGAAAAGTTCTATCACGAAGATGTAGTAATGATCGAGCCAACAGGAGAATCGACTGCTGGGAAAGACGCCAACCGCGAGCGCGAAAAGAAATTTCTCGGCAGTATAGCCGAGTTTCACGGAGCAGGTGTTGATGCCCTGACTGCAAACGAAGAGACCAAAGTGAGTATGGCTGAAGTGTGGATGGATGTGACTTTTCAGGACGGCAACCGTGTTCGGCTAGAGCAGGTGACTGTTCAGCAATGGGAAGGAGAGACCATTGTAAAAGAGCGTTTTTATTACAACATGGCGGGATAAAGCCCTCGCTATTTGTGGCTTGCCCCATAAAAAACGGGATAGGAGCATGCGCCTATCCCGTTTTTGCTTATTTCGAAGGTGTACAGTTCGACGATCTACTCTCCGCTAAGGCCTGGGCCTTGAAACACGAGCGCATCTAGTTCGAGCAATGTCCCTTTATCTTCACTTTCAAAAGTCAATATTAACGCATGTGAGCCACCCGGATTCGTAATGGGCAAGGTGATTTCACGCCAACCATCAAAGGCTTTAGACTTTTTAACGTTGTTAGCCTGGCGGTCATCAGCCGTAATGCCGGCAATGTATGCAGCCTGCTGCGTTATGATTGCTGCACCGCTATGTTCATCCAATACGGTTTCTGTAAGGAGTTCAGGTTCGCCGGCATCCCACCAAACTTTCATTTGCGCAGCTTTAGATGGTTTGAACCTGACCGTAATTGCTTCTATGCCTGTGAGGTTTACCGGGGTATAGACCAGGCGGGCGTTTGGCTTGATTTGCATCACATTGAGTGCTGTTCCCCCCCAATAGAGCGATGCAGGGTGCGCGCCATGCATCATCGGGTTAGCTGCTTCGAATGACGTAGCATGTTCTGCTTCTTTTGTTTTGGGATGCAGAATGCGCGTATCGCACATTTTATGTCCCCCTTCATCAACGCAGGCTTCCAGCATCGCAAAGCGGTTAACGCGCGCAACATCTGGCGAATGCGTGTAGCTATGGTCGATGGTAAGCTGGCCTTGCAGGTCTGCGTGTCGTTCGAGTGGAAGTGCTGATGTATTGTAGCCAGTGTAGGTTTGAAGGTAGGCGCGATCTGCAAGCGCCTGGTCGTCAAGTTGGATTGCGTAAGGGATGGGGCTGTCGAAGTCGAAGAAGCCACCGTCTACGGGTTGCTCGATGCGGATGCCGCTTGCAGTCAGCATTTCAGGCATGGACGGAGTGCCTGGTTCTTCCGTGCCATAGTAGTCGAGCCGGACCAGTTGCGCATCCGCATTGCTGCCCCAAAAAGATTTCCCCCATTCGAGGATATAAAGCCGGCCTTGTGGACCTATTTCTATGTCCATTGGGCTGATGTAATCATTGCCGGGTAGGAACGGCTCAAGGTTGGCCAGATTGCCGGCATCATCCAGTGTGGCAAGCTGGACCCAGTTTCGCATCCACTCATAGATCATCCACTTGCCGTTGTAATACACCGGCATGGCCTGCGGATGGGCTGTATCTGCATTGTAGTGGAAAATGGGGCCGCTCATCGGATTTAAGCCACCTGCTTGAAATTCAGGGAATTCGTCTGAAGTACCATTGCGGTAATGCATCATGGAAGGTTGGGCAGGGGGAAGAGCTTGTCCGCCCGTATTGTAAGGCGATGCATTGATGGGTGCAGTTGGGTCCATGTAATGATCCATTTTACCTTTTGCACCGGCAAAATGATAATCGTCATGTACCACATTGGGGCCTGTAAACATGGGCCATCCGAAGAAACCCGGGCCACGTGCCTGGTTGAATTCGTCGTAGCCCGTGCCATTGGGGCCAACATCGCCCCAGTATAACCAACCCGTTGCCGGGTCAATAGAATACCTGAACGGGTTACGATGTCCCATGGTGTATATTTCTCCACGGTGCAGGCTGTCTGGCTCAAAGAGGTTGCCGGCCGGGATGGTGTACGATCCATCAGGCTGTGGCGTGATGCGGAGGATTTTACCCCGCAAATCATTGGTGTTGGCTGATGTTCTGCCCTGGTCGGCAAATTTCCTTTCCATCGGATTTTCAGCATCGCGGCCGCCACCCGAATTGTCGCCCGTAGACAGGTATAAGTTACCCTGCGTATCAAACTGTACACTGCCAGCGGAGTGGCAGCAGGAGCGGCGCTGATTGGGTACATCCAAGACAGTGACCTCGCTATCCATGTCAATCATCTGACCGTCATAGGTAAACCTGGAAAGCCGGTTGAAGCTTTGATCAGTTGCTACTGGCGCATAGTAAAGGTAGAGCCACCCATTGGTGTCAAACGCCGGGTCGAGGGCAAGGCCTAGCAGGCCATCCTCAATTTTCTTATCCACGGGTAGCCAACCAACAACGCGGGCTTCGCCAGTTTCCGGCTCCCATATTTTGATAGTGCCGGCCCATTCGATGATGAAGACGCGACCATCGTTTGTAATGTCGATTTCCATGGGGTCGGTGAGGTCGCCTGTTAGCACCACTTCAGAAAAAGCGTCTGCGCGGGTGGCAGTCACATCTGCATCAACTTGTCCTGCGGTCCATTGCAGTGCACCAGTCAAGTGTTTGAGGAACAGTGGGTCGCCGTAGCTTTCGATTGTGTGGCCCAGTCCTGTATAAAATGCGCGCCCGCCATCATAGTGATGCGCCCACGCAATAGGATGGTCATGCCCCATGTTGCCGCCCTCGTAAGAGCTCTCTTCAACAACAGCGAGCACATGAACATTGGCGCGTGGATTTGCTTTGTAGTTGTACCACTCATCGTAATGGTGCCATGTTTGGGGCATGCCGGCAGACGCGGGATGCAGCTCGTCAGTAAATACAACATCAGCGTATTGGCGGTCGGGATGGCTTTCGAAGTAGGCCCCAACCAATCCACCATACCAGGGCCAATCGTATTCTGTATCAGCGGCGCCGTGTATACCGAGGAATCCGCCACCTTGCTGGATGTAGTCCTGAAAAGCAGCCTGTTCTTTTTCGTTGAATACATCAAGGGTTGTATTCAGGAATACAATCGTTTCGAATTGGTGAAGGTCAGTGTTAGTGAAATGGCCGCTGTTTTCCGTAGCAGTGACTGAAAAGTTCTGTTCAGCACCCAATTTGTGGAAGGCAGCAATACCTGCTTCGATGGATTCGTGTCGCCACCCTTCGGTTTTTGAGAACACAAGCACATCATACAACGCATCTGCTGTAGGTTGTGCAAGTTCGGCCGGCGCTGCTGCACAGCCAAAAAACAGGAGGCACACGAGGATACTGGCAATAAGCTTCTGCATGGGGGGATGGGTTTCTTGGGGGGTGGCTGACGTATCTCGCAGTCAATCAGTCTTTATCAGTATAAATGTGGCAAAAAAAATGGTAGCTGGCAAGGAAGAAAAACTGGTATGAGCTACCAGACAAGAAAGACATAGCGTTGATCGTTAGTAAATTGTATACATACAAAGGGCCTTGATGTGGTGGCATACGTTTTCAAAAAGTATTGAAGGAGGCGTATCCCATTCGTTGTCAATTTGTAGTACCTTTTGCGCGTGGGCCCTACGCTCTGGATTAGTTGTTACTCATAAAAATTCGCTTGGTACTATGCGAAACGTTTGTTTAATGCTTGTGCTGATGTGCATCTGGTCATCATGCACCGAGCAAGAAGTTCATGAAGTTGTTGTTATTGGCGGTGGTTTAATGGGGAGTGCCACAAGCTGGCATCTGGCGCAGGCTGGTCTACCGGTTGTGTTGCTTGAGAAGCAAGATTCATTATACACAACAGGATCTAGCTACGGCGATACGCGCATCACCCAGAAACATAGCCTGTTAACCGATGATGAGGCTTTTCTGCATACGCGTGCCCTGAAAGAAACTGCTGGTCTTATCGCTTATCTGAATGAACGGTACGAGGTGGCCAGGCCTTATATCATGGAGCACATTTATACGACGGCGATTGTTACCAATATCCATCCACGAAATCAAAAAGATGCAATTGTGCCGATTTTGGAGCGGCAGGAGGTTGACTTCAAAATTGCCGATTCACCGGCTTCTGCCGACGAGCAGTTTAAGATGGATATCCCCGATAGCTTGCTGGTGTTACGCGAATATGGCCTCTACACGGGTACACTAAATCCGATGTCGCTCATTAACCATCTGCATCTGGCAATTGACGGCATGGGTAGCGAAGTGCGGTATAGGAGTAAGGTTACAGGTCTGACCAAACAGGATGATGTATTCAGAATTGAAGTCGAACACGTTGCATCGGGTGAAGTAGAGGTCATGCTGGCGCGTAACGTTGTAGCTGCAGCCGGGCCTTATACCGGCTCGCTATTGGCGTCTCTGAATCCCGCAATCTCCGATTTGATTCAGCCGCAACGTGTTGCTGAAGCTTTTTTGAAGCTAAACGATGAGCGGTTTGCCAGCCTGACGGTGCCGGAGCAGGTACGGTATGCGATGGGTTTTCCGCTTGTAAACAGCTTCCCCAATGAGAAAGCACAGCCCTATCAGGCGACGGTAGAATATTTTGAGGACAATGGTAACCCGCTTTTGAAAGTTGGCAGCCAGGAACGTTCGCAGGTCTCCAATCTGGACATGGTATGGGGACTGAATTTGTCTGCCCAGGAGCAAGGAGATGCCGTTGACAATCTGCTCGACTATACCCGGTTACTGGGAATGAGTCTTACTGCGGATGATATAGAATATGTCGATGGCCGTTCGAGTGTCTATTCGATGACAAAGACGGCGGTGCCCTATGTGAGCAAAGTGCCCGATACCAATGGTGACGAAATTGACGGGCTCGTGATGCTTGCCGGCATGTCGGGCACCGGCGCAAGGGCCGCGATGGTATACGGGTTGATAGCAGCAAATCTTGTACTTGGGAGACAAGATGAAGAGGTTTGCTTTAATTATCTTATGGAAAAGTTTAGATTTGATCGATTACCAAATGATCGGGGGACGGTTTGTGTAATGTAGAAGAAAGTTGAGTTCTATATAAGTCGTTCGAATTCTGTTCGCAATTTCAGTATTAAATCTTTGGAAGAACGGTATTGTGACCAGAAATGCTCAATTTCGTCTATTCGTGCTTTTAAAGAATCGAGACTTTCTAGCTGTGATGTCTCAATTTGATTAATGTCAATTTGGGTCTGCTTGAAGAAAGTGAAGATCTTTGGTTTGCCGGTTTGATGGAATTTACTGACCGCTGTCTCAAATTCTTCTCGAGTAAATTGACCTACTTGAGTGGCTGCAAGAACGATCATAATGTCGCATTTTCGAATCAACTTATTGAACTTCTCTTGAGACCTCTCAGAAGAGATAGGGTCTACTCCATCGTTACTGCTTTGTAGATGAAGAAAGATATCACGACTCCGGAGTTGCTTGTTTCGTTGGCTTAACCAGATTTGAATTTGCTCTCTCTCCGCTTGCATTTCTTGAGAGCAGGCTAGTACCCAGTCATCGGGGAGTTGATGGATAATGGCGTGCGAGCTTTTTCCGTGCTTTCGGCGTTGAGAACTGCCAGTTAACGGTTGCCTTTTCTTGATTGCGTGTCTGCTGCCATGCTTCGATTTTTTGCTTCAGATCC
>JBCCIM010000155.1 GCA_039111535.1 Bacteroidota bacterium
CTGATAGATACGGTAGGATGCGAGGCACCGAGGGTCCTAGCCACCGAATTCGAAGCGCTTTGAGTGCCACAGCCGCATCCTGTCGAAACAACAGTCCGTGAACCAGGGCTAGTGAGTGGCGTGGTGCTTGGTGGGATTGGGGTGGGGGCGAACAACGAGGGTCTCAACGACCCGAATAAAAGCGAGCAGCAGCCTCTTCGTCCATCGCCAGCACTTCTTCCAGTTCTTCCCCCAGTTCCACATGATCCGGATCAGGATCGGGATAAAGCGTCAGCACCAGATCATCTCCGGGCATTATGTTCAATTCTTTCAGGATGCTCATCCCGAAGAAAATGAAATACATGCCGTCTTTGGTATTCTGTACGGCTCGCCGCAGCGTTTTACCACGCAAGGTAACAATTATTCGCCGGCTCCCGCTGGCAATGATTGTATCAGCAATCTCAGTTGGTACAGGCGTATAGTGTTGCTTTAAGAACCCGACGTCGGACTTGAGCAGTGGCGCAATAAACTCGTGTGCTGTTAAAGGGTCAAGGTCCATTCAAATTTGCTCAGGATAACTTAGGGTGTGTGGACAATTAGTAGGGAAAAGAGCATAAGATGACATTTTACAGGCTGGTTGTCTACACGCCCTAGTTGAAGCGCACAATTTTGCTTGGCACGTATCCGATATGATCCGCAACAGCAATGAGTTCTTCGCCTTGCTTAAGTTCAACCGGCGCCGTGTAAACCATCCAGTGATCCGTTGGGGCTTCTCCTTTACGCACAACCTGATAGCCGATGGATGCGCCCACCGTGGCGGTTGTGAGCGAAACAAATTGGCCCTGGCGTATGCCAGCAGGTGCTGTTACCGCCGGCTGTATACCATCGGGCCACACCCGCGCAATGTGCTCCTGCTCAGGCACCATGCCATTGTCATCGATTGCAGCAATCCACCTGTCATGCTCCTGTCGCAGTTCTGCCAATTTCTCCACGTAGGCAGGGTCGGCGGCCAGGTTGTTGATTTCATGGGGATCTTGTGCTGTATCAAACAGCTCTTCAAGCGGCTTGGCCGGCCTGAACCACTGCATCTGCACTTCATTCAGCGTGCCAGCATCCCGCATTTTGAGGAGCTCTTGCATCAGCGCCATTTGCTCGCGGTACCTGACAGGCAAATAATAGCCGCGCTCCGGCATATGATTGCGGAGGTACTTGAACCGTTTGTCGCGCACCGCCCTGATCAAATCGTACCTGCCATCAAACCGATCCCCGGCACCGTGCACATACGTCCGTTGCGTATCCGCCTTGTAAGGGCCAAGAAAAGCCTGTCCCTGTCCTTTCAAATAGCTTGGCGGCTCCATGCCGGCCAGTGACAAAATGGTGGGCTTGAAATCAATGAAACTCACAAGCTGATCGTCAACTTCGCCGGCGCGCCACTGATTGGGAAAACGAACAATCATAGGTACCCGCATGCCAGAATCATACAACAACCGCTTCATGCGAGGTAGCGGGCCGCCGTGGTCTGCGTACCAGAAAATGACGGTATTTTCCAATTCGCCGGCTGCTTCCAGTTCGTCGAGTAGCTCGCCAACCTGCTGGTCCATGATTTTGATATTGGAATACATGCGGCGGAGATCAGTCCGTACAACCTCCGTATCAGGGTAGTAAGGTGGGATGGGCACATCGAGATTTGCATCAACCAACAAAGGATCATCCGCCCTTGCCCAAATCTGCGACTCATGGGTCACACCCAGATTGAAAATCGCAAAAAATGGTTGATCAGGATCTGGGCGATTTTTCCAGTGTGCTTTGTTATTTGACGCATCCCATGCCGTCAGAGGCTTGGTGAACTGGTAATCTTCTTTGGCATTGTTTGTCGCATAGTACCCAAGCATCCGCATGTATTCGCTATGCATTTTGACGCCTGGTGCCGGCCGCGCTTCGTAGGGGATAACCCCTTCCGGAAAATATCTAGGATTCCCACCTGTTCGCATGTGCTGCGCACCAATAGCATTTTGATACATACCAGTCGCAAGTGCTGCGCGGCTCGGGGCGCACACGCCTGACGGTGAGAAAACGCGGGTATAGCGCACACCTTCTGCTGCCAGCCGGCTCAGGTTTGGCGTTTCAATGGTAGAATCACCAAAAGAAGGCAGATAGGGTCCGAGATCTTCAGCGACAATCCAGACAATGTTTGGACGATCAAAAACAGGTTCATCCGATGTCTGCGCCGTGCCTGTCACAGGCAGGAAGACAGCGATGAGGAGCAGAAAGGCTGGGGCAAATAAACGTAAATTCATCAGGAAAGAAAGTGGAATATGCAGGACACTCTCAAGGATAGGAAAGATTCCAAAAAATTGCAGCGTACAAAGAGACTTCCTGCTAGTTGAAAGCAGATTCGACAACCGGACCGGCTTCCTGTGCAGCCTGGAAATCGAATCCAAGGAATCGGGCTACCGTGCTTGCAACCTGGTTTTGGTAGAGCGAACAGGATTCGACTTCGCCCAGCGCCGGTGTATCAGGCCCCAAAAAGGCCATCCAAATTTCATCTGCGCCGGTGATGTCCGTCCCATGGCCGCGCCAGGTATCCAGGGGGACCGTCCCCCTCCCATGATCCGTGGTGATAACAAAGGTAGTTTTGTCTTTGTAGACCGGGTCAGCTTGCACCAAGGCCCATAGGGATGCGATGAACGCATCGGTCTGACGGGCAGATTTCAGATAGGCATCGTATGCACCATCATGGGCAAAATCGTCTGTTTCACCATACGCTATGTAGACAAGCCGGGGATGGTATTTTTGGATATACTCCACAGCATAATGGTGGGTAAACGCATCCAACCGTACCGTACTCCACGGACTTGGGATTTCTTTTTGAAGGGCGTTTAAGAACACTTCGCGTGGCGAAAGTGCGCCGTGATCAGCAGCAGCAAAGCCGGCATTGACCGGCACACCGCTGCGCGTTTCATTGATGATGTAAGGGAAAACATCCCATGACGCAAAAGCTGCAACCCGGTTGATGAAACCAGGCTGCGCATTCACAAACTCCAGCACCGTGCGGTTTTTGTTGGGGATTTTGTCGTTGCTCGTGATGGCCGGATCAGCTTTACCCGTCAGAATTTCGTTGTATCCGGGATAAGAAAAGACCTGGTTGTTTGTGAGGTCGGCTTCACAACCCAAATTGCGGTTGCCATAAAGTTGCCCACGGGTAGCAATCTCAGACCAGAAGAACGGCATCAAAGTCTGCCGGCGGGCCAGGGCATCTCCCACATGAAACTGCGCCTTCAGTGCCGCAGGGTCATGCACATATATTTTATTTTCTACCAACGATTCGTCTGAGCCAGCAAAGAGCTCTTGCCACCGCAAGCCGTCGAGCGTAATCAGAAATACATGCTGCGTATCCAGTTCGGGCGTCGGTTGGGCAGCAGCAAAATGCACCCTCCAGGGCAGCAGCGTACAAAAAACAAGTAAAGTCAGGAATTTTCGCATCGTAGACATCGATTAAAGGCCATCCAGCACAGCTGCAAGATGGGAGCAGCGGGTAAGCAGTCAAGGTAGGGCCAAACCTCTCCATCACTATAAACTAAGAAAAACCAGCTCCGTACTTGCGTTGTGGCTAATTAACACATATATTACACATGTCACATTACATGTAATGTGTGTGGCCACTGCTATTTCGGTTTACCAAATAACAATCATGGAAAACGAACACAATTTATCACCAAACGAAAAGTCACTTCTGAAAATACTGCAGGAACACGGCCTGCGGTTTTCGCAGGATATGGAGGGGCAGGACATTCGGGATTCATTCACCCGTGAAATTAAAGATTTTTTCCACCGTGTCACCTCAGATGGTTTGTCCAAGTTATTTGACACATTGCACCAAAAGGGGCATGTGCTGAAGGACAACCAGGGGTGGTACAAGCTCGTCAATCAGGAGTCGTATACAGACATCGCCATTGTGGGCAGCATTACTGCCGGCCACTTACGCGAAGCGATTCATGACGAACTTGGGTTTGTCCGGTTTGCCGGCAAGCTTTGCAATGTACACCAGTTGTTTGCCTTCCAGGTGGATGGTGACTCGATGATTGGTGATGAAATTTACAATGGCGATTGTGTGCTTTTGCGCAACGTCGAAGTTCGGGATGGTCAGATTGGCGCAGTTATCGTCAACGGAGAAACGACGCTTAAGCGTATCTACCGCGATGCCGGCGCCCTCCGCCTGGTCCCGAGTAACCCTATTTACGACACCATTCACATCCCTGTGAGTGATTCTGACTCTTTCCGCATACTCGGTCGGCTTGAGGCAGTGATCAACCATTCAGACGGGGATGTTCGGTGGTATTCCTCACGGCAGTCAATCACCGAGATCAATCTGTTTTTGAATTGATCGCAGCCCTATGATTAACCAATGGCACAAGAAACCCTTAATGCAATTCCAACCAGTACGAATGGTAATCATGTAAAAACTGCCTTCCGTACCTCTTCGCCCCCGAACGGGAAAGCAAAGAAGATCTCTCCGAGCTTGAACAAGCGAGAAATGCCTGCGCTCGATTGGATCCACGTCATCTTTCTTTTCTATTCGGGGGCACACAATGCCGTTAATGCCTGGAACAGGGCAGATAACGGCCTTTTTTTCGTCTTTGTCCTTGTAGGGATCCTGAGTGTTGAGCTCATGTTATGGTCCATTTACAAGTACTGGAAAGCGGGCCACCTCGTTGGTAAAATGCTACGCATTGGCAAATATGCTGGCATCCTGGCGATGTTTTATGCAACTGCTGGTATTCTGGCGCAAGCGCAAACAGGATCTGCAAACGATTGGCTAACCCTGTACTATCAATGGATTCTCCCGAGTTCTGCCCCTGTCATGTTCTTCTTTGCTTTTTGGATTCAAAGTGTTGATCCAATTATGGTTGCCCAACGCGACACAACAGCGTACTCGTACCTGGCAGCCATTGAGGAGAAAAAAGAAGAACTGGATGCCCGCAGGATGGCCCTGGACGAGCAGCGGAATCGTCGGAAATTGCGCTCTTATGTGATGCGCAAAAAGCTGTCTGCCCTGTGGAAAGAGTCCGATAGCCGGCGCACACGCTCAACCTTGCAGCGCTCTTCCATGACCGAAATGCCGCTCCTCCTTGAGGAAGTTGGGGTTTCGATCAAAGAAGCAAACGCACAACCGCGGTTCAGATTCCTTAACAGGAAGTATGACCAACCCAAACAGTTGCCCGCATCAACAGCTTCGAATAAATCTAAATCACTCAAAGACTTCGTTGAAGTAAAAAAATAGCGGGCCTGAGTGATAACAAAAGCTCTGTAAGTCCCCGTACATCAGCTGCTGCAGATGTCGTTGTAGAGCCTAAACCTAAAAAACGACGAAAACCTGCAAGGAAGCTTAAAGATGTACCTTGTAAAAATCCCGAATGCCCCAACATGTTAAAAGGCCGGCAACGCGATTATTGCTCGAAACTATGCAAGCAGAAAATTTACCGTCAACGTAAAAAGGCACGCGAGAAACGGCAGTCCGATACTTCTAATGCCTAGATCGTAAGCCCCATACGCTTCATCTGATATCGCTATTGGTCTGATAAATAATTCTAGTCTGTCAAATAACACGGCTTGTAATAAAGATAAACAAAGGGTGTGACACTGCTACGTCACACCCTTTTTTATATTTATTCGCGGTTCTCAACTGCTGCCTCCAGAAGCTGTATTGTGCCGTTTTCTGCGTCTATTTCGGCCTCTATGCCAATCGGGATCGTAAATTTATCCTTGATGTGGCCGATCATGGCGCCGGCGTATGCGGGAATGCCAAGGGGCTTTATGTGTTGGTCGATCACTTCGCTGAGCGTGAACGAATTGTAGCCACTATCTGCTTTGCAATCCGTGCAAGCGCCAAACACAAATCCGCTGATCTGATCCAGTACCCCAGCCAACTTAAGTTGCGTCATCATTCGGTCTACACGGTAAACAGCCTCTCCAATGTCTTCTAAAAAGAGGATATGCCCCGACCATTCAGGCATGCGTGGCGAACCAAGCATGGCTGTTAACACAGTCAGGTTGCCGCCTACCAGCCGGCCCCTGGCTTTTCCCGTCGTTATTGTTCTCGTTCTGTTCTCGATCGGTACGAGCCCTTGCCCTTCCGTCTTTGGGTTTTTGTACAAAACCTGGTCCCCTTTAAAAACCAATGCATCCAGGTACTGCGCCGCAAATGGATTCCAAACAGAATTCCCATTGGGTCCATGGAACGTTATGAGTCCGGTTTGGGCGTAGAGTGCAAGCAATAGCGCTGTCACATCGCTATACCCCATAAATATCTTGGGATTTTTGCGTATTAAACCATAATCAATTTTTTCTATGATGCGCGCACTCCCCCACCCACCGTGTAATGCAAAGATGGCATCGACGCTATCATCAGAAAACATGGTGTTGATGTCTGTTGCGCGTTCTTCATCAGTCCCTGCAAAATACCCCCACCGGTTCATCATGTGCTCGCCGGCCTTCATTTTCAAGCCCAAAACATCCAGTGTCTCTTCTATAATCTCTATCTGCACGGTTTCATAGGTCACACCGGCCGGACTAACCAGACCCACCGTATCCCCTACAGCCAGTGCTTTGGGTTTCATAATGCTACGCGATTGATACTGCCACTCCGAGCTACTCAAACTGCCGGCAGCAGTTATTGCCAACATGGAAGATTTCAAAAATGACCGCCGGGAAGCTCCCATCTTTTGCCTGTTATTTTTGTCCCTGATGCCTGATCAATAAGATCCACATTTTACAGGGATCATCAGCATTTAGTCAATTTTTTCTCAGCATTTCATCCTGGCGTCTGTATTTGCCGCCTGCCGATCAGCTTAACACCGACTACACAGTGACTTACCTTGCAATCACCAGTTGGGTAGTTGCCGTTTTCTCACCCGTTACCAGACGCGCAAAGTATACACCGGGCGCAACCCGAGCGGCACCCCAAGTGGCCTGATAAACCCCAGACAGCTTGTTTTCGTCAACTAGGGTTGCAACACGCCGGCCCAACACATCAAAAACCTCAAGCCGTACGGCACCAGATCTATCAATCGCATATGGGATTGTAGTCACGCTTGTGAATGGATTGGGATAGTTCGCGTGCAACCCAAAAGCCGGCGTATCTCCTCCGGCAAGCGCATCCGTTCCAACATAAACGGCACCAAACGGCAAAGACGGCATCTCAGGCAATGAGAAAGAAACAGGCTCTCCGTTGTTGGCAATAAAAACTGCGGTCTCGTAGGGATCAAGCGTTACCGAAAACCCATCAAGCGCATCAACAAAAGAGGTATCCGCAAACAAGTGGGTATACGTGATTGGTCCATCTGTTGTCAATTCCATGGCGGCGGTGGGGTCAATCTGAATTGTACGTGCGCCGTTAGCAAAATTCACCATCACAAGCGCGTTCTCATCGAGATAAGGCCTGGCAAACGCGTATACATCATTTGATGTACTGAGCCGAACCAAATTCTGGGTACCAAATGCAGGAAATTGCTGACGCGCCTGGGCAAGCTGCTGGTGATAGCGGCCGAAGAGGCCATTAAGTTCGGTTTCCCAATTCACGGACACCCTACGCTCATCGCCATTCACGTTGCCAAAGTTGACCTCCTGCCCCTGGTAGATCATCGGCACGCCTGTCGTTGTCAGTAACATGCCTGTCAGCGGTAAAATCTGCATGGGGTTATTACCAAGTCGTTTGGCAATTCGCTCTTCATCGTGGTTCTCGAGGAATCTGAAGTACCGGGCATTCGGACCCGGCCAGAATCCGCCATTAAATGCCTGGTTGTGGTAGTTATTCAGGTCTCCGTATGTCCCTCCAATGCCGTTGAAAAAGAAATTCCAATCGTAGCCTGCATCCATGCCTCCCACAACGGTGGTACCGTTGTCATCGTCTGTGTAATACACTTCGGTTGAGAACCCTGTGCCGGCAATTTCCCCCAGAATCCAGCTGTCTGGCTTGATGCGTTTCATCAAATCTCGAATGGGCCGGCCAAACCGCTCTGGCCCATACCGACGCCACGGCCCCCAATACACGTCAAAGCGCCAACCGTCGATACCAAACTCAGTGATCCAGTGTTTGAGGATATTCAGAAATTCAGCCTGTAGATCATCATTGTCCCAATCGAGGTTGGCAAGGTCGCCAAATCCGTCGTATTTCCGGTACAGGTTTCCGCCGCCGGCTACCTGCCATATTTCTGTCAGGTTAGGCCCCCGATTGTCCAGCCCCCTGCTGTGGTCGCTTGGCTCTGTTTGGATAAAAGAACCGGGGGGCACAGCATTTCCATTTTCTTGCAACGCGTCTACCCAGGGATGGGTGGGCGAAGAATGGTTGGGTGTGATATCCATAATCACCCGAATATCCAGATCGTGCGCACGATCTACCAGGGCCTTGAAGTCTTCGTTGGTGCCAAGTTTTGGGTCTACATTGTAGAAATCAATAATGTTGTACCCACCCGAAATCTGGTCCATTACCTGGTTATGCATCACCGGCATAAACCATAGGGTATTGAATCCCATGGCAGCAATGTATTCCAGGTTATCCGTGATTTGATTAAATCTATTGCCTGGTTGATTGACGGTACCAGTAGCCTCTGGCCCAAAGCTCAGTGGGAAAATTTCGTAAACCATGGCTTTGTTAACCCAGGAAGGCGTTTCTTCGTAGGCCATTTCCCGAACCGATCCGTCTTCTTCTACAACCAGCGCAACACGCATGTGGTCTACTTCTTCGCCTCCAGCCGAAGCCGTGACATCAAAATAAAGTTCACCAGCATCCGAAGCTGTGCCGGTTGCTTCCAGGTTGTTAATGTTGACATCATCCAGTGTGGTGGTGCTGCCCGATTTATCGAACCGAATACTAACTTCCATGTCTGCCGGCGCAATGTCGGTCGGACTTAGGGAAACGGTAAACGAATTACCCATACTGGAAACGCTGGCGTCAACGAGGCCGGCTTCTAACGGGTGGCGGATCCGTTCGATACGGAGCGTATCGCTACGGACAGCGATATCGAGAAAAATTGCGTCGAGGGCGAAGCTATTGACGCCAAATTCGAGCATTACGGGGTAGTCTACACGACCATTTTCGACCGGAATGCTTTGCAATTCACCGGCAGTATTTATCAGGATGGCCTCTGTAAGCGTTGAGTCTATCGTACCGTCTAAATCAAAAATGCTGGCAGAGAGATTCACCTGCGACTGCACGGTTTTGAAGTCTGCATAATTCCAGGTAATAGGCGGTAACACCTCGCCCACTTCTACCGAATCTTGTGCGCCATTCTGATCGGTCATCACAACTTTGAACTGCGAGCCGGCTTTGATCGGGCGGTCGAGCGTATAGCTGAATAGGCCAGTTTCAGGGTCAAAGAAGGGCAATCCGTCACGCTGGAGGCCATTGATCCAAAATTGCACATCGGTTACTGATGAAGTACTAAAGAGGCCGGCAGACACCGATGCCATCAGCCCATCTTCATTTAATTCGGCTGACGCCTGGAACGCCATTGGGTCTGTCACTTCGATGACAGAATTGTTGTTGTCGGCCGTATTGATCACAGGATTCAACGGGTCAGAAATCCACTGCCAGTCTGAGCCGGCTTCATCAAAGTGCAGATGGACTTTATACTGATACGTCTGCCCAACGGTAAGCGGCTGCGTGTAAAGCCACTGGCCGAGTGAATCGTCTAGTGTCATGGCAGAAGGCGCATTAATCGCGATTGCACCGCTGTTATTTGGGCCCCATCCATTAAATTCTCCCGGCAAATAGGCGCGAACCACATCCGGATCATCTACATAGCGAAACACTACGTTTTGCGTCTGGGCTCGGGCGTCCTGGTGTTCAGCGGTAGCAGCAACGAGTAATACCAATACAAGGAAATACCTGTACATAATGCAGTGAGATTGATGATGCTGTGAGAATGATGGTTTGCTGTCCCCCGTGCCGCACGCAGATTATGGCAAGTGTACCATCGTTCGATGCAGGATTTCCCGGGGGGTAATCAATTTGTAGAAATAGATGCCGGCTTTCAGTTTCGAAAAATCTAATGCAACGTGATGTAAGCCGGCCGCATGCACGCCAGACCGCAAGGTATGCACCTCACGTCCTGTCAGATCATAAACTTTCAAAGCGATCACGCTTGTCTGCTTCAGCCTGAAACGGATCGTTGTATGCTGCAAAAATGGATTTGGATAATTCTGTAGCAATGCAGCCCCCCGTTCACTTCCAGCGGGCGCATCAGTTCCAATGTTTACGACAGCACCCTGGGTGAGCGCATAGCGCTGGTTCACAGGCAAATTGGTAAATCGCTGCACCGTGTTATTCGACCACTGAACAACAAGAGTATCCACCATGTTTAGCCCTCCCAATCCCAGATGTAATACATTGCTTTTTTGCGAACAAAAACTGTCTCCACCTGAAACGGTTTGCATCACGGTTGCTGCACCTCGCCGGAGCGTCACGCGCGTACCAATGGCCATGGTATTTTCATCCAAGCCTGTCAGGCTGAGTTGTATCCAGTTGCCAGCAATCGCTGTTTTATTGATAAGCAGACGGTTTTTGCCGGCCTCATCAGCCACAATTAGATCGGGTAAGCCGTCATTGTTAAAATCTCCGGTGGCCACACCAAACGTATTGGTTGCCAGCGCTGCACCAGCCTGGGGTGCAACATCTACAAAAACACCCGCGCGGTTTTCGTACAAAAAACTGCGCCGGCCGTCAAAGTCGAAGGTATTTCCTATAAAGAGGTCTTCATCCCCATCGTTGTCAAAATCGGCAAACACCACACCCCACGACATACCATTCAACTGGCTGCCAGACGCTTCGGTAACGTCCAGAAAAGTGCCGTCACCATTGTTATGAAACAGGTTGCCCGCTGCAATATTGGTGACATAGGCATCCGGCCATCCATCTGCATTATAGTCTCCCCATGCAACCCCCATAGCACTACGCGCAACCTGGATACCCGCCGTGTTACTCACATCAACAAACCGGGGAAAGCCGGCCTGTTGCCGGTAGAAACGGCTTTCAAGATTACCGTCGTGTACCGCAAAAAGATCGACATCGCCATCGAGATCATAGTCTTGCCAGGTGGCCTGCATGGCAATAGAGAAGTCGAATCCGCTCGTGCCGGCAAGGTCTGAATCATCTACAAACAGCGAATCGCCGCCGGCGGTATTGCGCAAGAGTTTATCGGGTGCGTCGCGTGTAGCGAGGAACAGGTCCAGCCAGCCATCTCCGTCGTAGTCCCCAAACGCTGCTGTGCCAATAGAGATGTCTACAGGCATGCCGCTATGGTCACTGACGTCAACAAATCCACCTGCAGGGTCACCCAGGAATAGTTTGTTTGCGACTTTTGCCCCGCGGGTGCCAACAAAGAGATCAGCCAACCCGTCGTTGTTAACGTCGCCCCACAACGGATTGACCGCATCACCCGACACATCCACTCCGACCTGTTGCGTGACATCGGAGAACGTTAAGTCTCCATTGTTTTGAAAGAGTACCGATTGTCCGCGTGACGCTGCTATAAAAAAGTCATCAAAGCCGTCGCCGTTAAAGTCGTGGACGGCAACACCATGGCTCCCGCCGGCAGTGAACACCCCTGCAGCTTCTGAAAGGTCTTCAAATTGGATCTGCTGCGCATGCACGGCAACGAGGCCGGCAAAGCAAAAAAGCAGACAAAAAGATATGCGAAGCGCGTTTTTCAATACTAGATAGGGTCAGGTAAAAAAGAAAAGGGGCGTACCTCCACGAGGCCGCCCCTTTTACAATTTTCATCACCCGAATTGATCAATCCAACAACCAATTCAGAATCTACTCAAACCCGTCGGGTTACTTGAGCAGAATCATTTTTTTGGTGATTGTTGTGTTGGCAGCCTGGAGGCGGTACATGTACACGCCACTTGCGAGGTCGTTGGCCTCAAAGGTTACCTGGTAGTTGGATGGCTGCTGGATGCCGTCAACCAACGTAGCAACCAGACGACCCGTCATATCAAATACTTTCAGCGATACAAAATCAACTGTATCGATGCTGTATTCAATCGTGGTTGTCGGGTTGAACGGGTTCGGATAGTTGGCCTCAAGGCGCGCCTGCGTTGGCAGTTCGCCACCAAGATCTTCTACCGATGTGAGTACGGGGTTCGTTTCAAATGGCAGCAAGCCGGCAGGTAAATACACTTCTTCTTCAAACGTGTATTCCGTTGGCCACGATCCGTCCATGTTGGCAGGGATGTAACGCGTACGGCGCCGGCCGGCATCGCTAAATCCACCACCAGCTTCTTCACCCGAATTCATTCCAACGAATGCATACTTATACTGGATTGCACCATACGTTGGCCCCATTACATCAATGGAACCGGTATAGAGGCCATCTGCATCGTCATCCGTAAGAATGATGTTATCGGTGCTGATTTGGTAGTTACCATCGCCATCACGGAATAGCCCTTGAGAGAACGCCCACAGCGCATCACCGTGCAAGTTAACCGTAACTGTGTCTGTTGCAGGATCAAATGGAGAAGCCATGTCTACGAGCGCAGAGTCCATCCGCACCTGGAAAGTCAGGGTAACCGTGTTGCCTTCAGGGATGATGTTGCCTGGCAATACATCATTGAAGAATTGGATACCGAGATCCTGCTCTGTGGTACCTTCAAACAACAGCGGTCTGTTAGCACCCGTAGTAGAGATAGGCTCTTCCCAACCACTTGGCGGATCTTCACCAAACTCTGCGACAAAGTTTTCATCGTTATGGTTGATGAAAAACTTGTAGTTCCAGGCAGTTTCAGGGAAAGCGGTGAGGGCAAAAGCGCCTTCAAAAAGATCTTCCCCTGGAACACGGATCAGTTCACAGATGGTAGGATCGCTACAACCCCAGCCATTAAAGTCGCCACGGACTTCCAAAGAATCACCGCGGCCACGATCGTAGAGCCCGATGGCTTCAAGCGGCGTGGTATCTACAGCAAAAAGCAAGGTTGAAGTGACCTGCTCGACACCGGAAACAGGTGTATCGTTGCTGAAATACTGCCAGTACAGCGTAGTATCGCTGGCTGGAATCGTAAACGTGCGGTTATCACTGCTCTCCCAGTTCTCGTCGGTATCTTCCTGGATAAACTTGTATTCCTGTACCTGTCCAGCAAGCGAATCAGGGAAGTATGCAACGCCAGACCACAGGTGGTAGCCAGGTACAGCTGAAGCATCACTTTCCTGCGTCAATAGCAACTGTGTTGCACCCCAATCGAGTGGCCCATTGCCACCACGAGGGTCTCCACGCACACCAACGGTGTTGGCCATGTCTTCCGGATCGTACCCGCCGTTCACAGCAGATTCAGTGTTCATAAATACACGGAACCACACACCAACGTGACCTTCCATGGGTTCGAACGGACGCCAGTCATAAGGTTTGTCGTCACCTTTCTCATAAAAGTGAACGGTCAGCGTGGTATCGTTGCTGCCGGCTGCCAGCATGTGGTTGCCGCCATCTTCCCAACCGCCAAGCGCAGCTTCGCTGTCGTCAGCCTGCTGGGAGAAGTATTTGAATTCCATTGCGGAGGCTTCGTCGATCTGGAAAGAAACTTCCCAGTAGTCACCGCCGATATTGACAGGCTCCAACGTAGATTCTTCGTTCCAGTTGATCACGTTGCCATCAGCCAATGTAGCTGGCGCCGTACCGTCAACCGCGCCGCGCACTTCGATCAACGAAGATGTAGACGTGGTATCAGACAACGATGCCGTGTTGAGTTGGAGTGTTACGGTACGCTGCGCCAGCGCAGTGCTGGAAAAGCCCACCATCAGAAAAAGCGCTACCAGCACCTTTCCGATTTGAGTAGTAGATAATCGCATGTTTAAGCAAGGATTTATTAGAGTGAACTATTGTAAAGAAGGCATGTGACAGCACACCTCCCGAGGGTTACCAATGGGTCAGAATAAAAGGGCGAATGTAAATCGGTTTACACCATCAAAATATTCGAGCGACTCGTAGGCATAGTCTACAGCAAAGGCCAGTGAACCAAAGCCATAACGCAAGCCTCCGCCAACGGTGAACGAGCGCAAGGCATCATCGAGCAGCAATTCACTGTAGCCGCCCCGGAGCATCAACAACTCCCCAAACAGCGCCAGTTCAGCACCTACATTGAGATATTGTTCGCTGTTGTTCGGGTTCAGGGCGTCGACAGCTAGCGTGAGCCGGCTATTTTGATCTTGAAAGACTTCGCCGGCGAGGCCGATGCGCATGGTCAACGGCAAGTCAAACTGATCGGTATTCAAACTCCCACGCGCGCTCTCGTTGTTGCCTTCGTTGTTCGGGTCAATATCAACAGCGATGAGTAGATCATCCCCGCCGAGTTGCATTTTCGACCCAAAATTAGTGATGGCCGCACCCAATCGAATCCCCTGGAACGGGGTTTCAAACATGGTGCCTACATCTATGGCAACACCAGTGGCCGTTGAATTCCAGATCCGCTCGTTGATAACTTTTGCGGAGCCACCAATTGAAAACTTGTCGGTTAAATTACGGGCATACGATGCGGCAAGCGCATAAGAGCTGGCGGTGAAGGTTTCGCCCGTTCCATTTTGCTGCTCAACCGTCGTGACCTCCATATCGGGTGTGCGCATGGACGTCAACCCGATGGCAAAGGCGCCGTTTTGCACCGGAATGCTGACCGACACAAAGTTGAAGTCAACACCTACCAGCCATTCTGCATACTCAAGCGTCACAGCGCCTTTGTCGATAGACGCGAGGCCGGCTGGATTCCAGTAGACAGATGTAGCATCATCAACCGAGGCTGTGATTGCGTTACCCATCCCGGTTGCACGCGCGCCAACAGGTATTGTCAGGAAGTCTGCTGCCGTGGTACCCCGCTTGGTTACTTCGCGGGTTAGCGTATCAAATTGCGCAACAGCGTGCTGGGTCGGTAACAGTCCCAACACAAGTAACATACAGGCTACCACTGCTACCCTTTTGCCGGAAGTCGCTTTGCCCATCATATGTTTATTACCAAGCATGTAATCTTTTTTATTTGATGATTGCAAAGGACCCTTTGTGTTCGCCTATTTCCGGCGCTTCCACGTGGTATACATACACACCGTAGGCCACAGTCAAATTGTCTTCTGTTTCGAGATCCCATTCCGCAATGCCGCTGAGTAAATCATCCGGCGCGAGTGCGGCGTTGCCCCCCGTGTTGTGCTCCAGCGTTTTGACCAGCCGGCCCCCAACAGAGAATATCCGGATGGTACACCTCGGCGGCAGATTGATAAACTGAATCACCCGGGGCCCGCGACCATTAGAAAACGGATTCAAGGGCTCAAAGCGGTTTGTTACCACGTAAGGATTGGGCACAACCTTGATATTTGCCAACTGGTCAGCTGCCAGCGCATTGTCTATGCCTGGTGCTTGTGTGGCAAAAGAGAACTGGTCAGAACCCAGGAAGGGTTTTCGCACATTGATATTGGCCATATCGCCGGCCACAGGGTTCTCACGGTCCGACAACACAAAGTTGAGACTGATCTGCCAGGTCACAATCTCCTCCCCAGTGTTGCTCCCAATTGCGAAAACCCTTCCTGGGTTCTGACCAGTTCTCTTTTGCCACACAAGCACCAGGCATAGACAATGCGCTGGCAGCTGA
>JBCCIM010000156.1 GCA_039111535.1 Bacteroidota bacterium
GACAAAAGGCCCCGGAGACACATCTATTGAGCGCAATGTACTTTATGGTATCCCCGCACATTGGATAAATAAATTTTTCTGAACACCCCTGATTCGGTGTTCGATATTCAACAAGGTTTGTCAGTCTTCAAGAGATCCTTCGCGTTGCGCAGGATGACATGTGAGAAGCAGACTGCTATTCCCCAATCAACATACCGGATCACTCACTTCCGAACGTGTCCCTGGCCGACACCAATCCACTTGTACGTTGTGAGTTCTTCGAGTCCCATGGGGCCGCGGGCATGCAGTTTTTGTGTACTGACGGCTACTTCGGCGCCGAGACCAAACTGGCCACCGTCGTTGAAACGGGTACTGGCATTTACAAATACAGCCGAAGAGTTCACCTCGTTTACAAACTGATCAGCCCGCTCCACGTTGTTGGTCACGATGCTGTCGGAGTGGTCCATGCTGTTTTCATGGATGTGCAGGATGGCTTCGTCGATGGTGTCGACAAGCTTGATCCCCAGGACAAGTGACATCCATTCCGTACTAAAATCGTCAGGGCCGGCCAGCGTTGCATGCTCATCCAAACCATTGGCTTTCAGTACGTCCATTACCTCGGCAGTCACACGCAGCGTAACAGGGTGCGCATTGAGTCGGCGCGCGATCGCCGGCACAACCTGTTCAGCCATCGCGCGGTGGACGAGTACCGTATCAAGCGCATTACATACGCTGGGACGCTGTACCTTCGCATTTTCAACAATATTGACCGCCTTTTCGACATCCCCACTTTCATCTACGTACACGTGGCAAATGCCAATACCGCCCGTAATCACAGGAATGGTGCTTTGCTCTTTGCACCTCCGATGTAAGCCGGCACCGCCGCGCGGAATAATGACGTCTACATACGCATCCATCCGGAGCAACTCTCCAACAAGCGCCCGGTCCGGATTTTCGATGTATTGCACGGCATGCTCAGAAATACCAGAAGCTTTTAAAGCAGACTGAATGACTTCCACCAGTGCAAGGTTGCTTCGCAGAGTTTCGCTACCGCCACGTAAAATGGAAGCATTGCCTGTTTTGAGGCAAAGAGAAGCGATATCAATGGTTACATTTGGACGCGCTTCGTAGATCACGCCAATCACGCCAAGTGGAATGCGCCGGCGGGTTACACGCAACCCGTGCTCAAGCACGCGACTTTCAATATCAGATCCCACGGGATCTTTGAGCGTAGCCACCTGGCGCACATCTGCTGCAAGTTTGGCGATGCGGGCCTTGGTAAGCAACAAACGGTCAAGCAAAGCCTCACTCAGGCCTTTGTTTTTACCATCTTCAATGTCGAGTGCATTGGCTTGCAAGACGTGACTGGCCTGTGCTTCCAGTGCGTCTGCGATGGCAAGCAAGGCATCATTTTTTTGCGCTGTTTTGAGTACGGCAAGCGCGCGACTCGCCGCCTGTGCCTGTTTGCCGATGGCTTGCAGATCAGTAATTACTTCCATGTCTGTGCGTCTTCAATAAGGAGAATGAGATCATCGCGGTGCACTGCCGGCCCGTACCAGTATCCCAGAAAATCGGAAATTTCTTCATGGCGCAGCCCTTTTACTTTCAGGAGATCCACGCCGTCATAACGTACAATGCCGCGGGCCACTTCCTCTTCATCAGGTCCTTTGACCATTACAGTATCTCCGCGAACAAACGACCCTTCAATAGCGGTAATGCCTTCTGACAAAAGGCTACCCCCAGTCGACTTGAGTGCCTCAACGGTTTTTGCGTCAACATGCAGGGTACCAACCGGGGAGGGACCGGCAAATATCCAGCGCTTACGCTGATCAAGGGGGTTGGCAAGGGCCGGAAAACGCGTCCCGACAGCTTCACCGCCGGCAATGCGCAGAATTACATTTTCTGCGCTACCTGCCGCTATAACTACATCGATGCCGGCGCGGCGGGCCACATCGGCTGCCTGTAATTTGGTAGCCATACCACCTATACCGAGCCCACTTACACTTTCGCCGGCGAGGCCGCGCAGCGTTTCGTCAATCGTGTGCACCTCAGGAATAAGTTGCGCCTCCGGGTCTTTACGTGGATCTGCAGTAAACAATCCAGGCTGATCGGTTAACAAAATTAGCAGGTCGGCTTCAGCAAGCAAGGCAACCAAAGCCGACAGGTTATCATTATCCCCAACTTTGATCTCTGCTGTTGCTACAGCATCGTTTTCATTTACAACAGGCACAACGCGGTTGTTGATGAGTTCGTGGAGCGCGTCGTGTGCATTCAGAAATCGTTCGCGATCCTGTACATCAGCACGCGTCAACAACATTTGGCCGACGTGAATCTGGTAAATTTCGAAAAATTTCTCCCACGTCCGCATAAGTCCGCTTTGGCCTACCGCAGCCAGCATCTGGCGTACGGCCATGGTTTCTTCCAACTTGGGAAAGCCCATTTTCTCACGGCCGGCAGCAATGGCACCAGACGAACACAGTATAATTTCACTTCCCTGCTGGTGTAGTGCAGCGCACTGCCTGACGAGTTCAACCATATGCGCCCGATCGAGGAAGGCCGTGCCCCCTGTCAGTACGCTCGTTCCCAATTTGACAACTATACGCTTGTACATGGCCTGATGTACCTGGTAGAAAGATCTGCTAAATACCCCGATAGCGGAGTATAATCCTCTGTATCGGTGTTACTTAAGGATTCGTTACAGCTACTTTTGCGTGCAGGTAGTTTACTTTCTCGATGATCTCCCCTGTTGCAAATTCAACCTCTTCTTCCGTAGTAAATCGCCCAAAGCTTATGCGAAGCGTAGCATAAGCCTCCGCATCGGTTAATCCCATGGCTTTGAGGACGTGGCTCGGATTTCCGGTACCAGTTGAGCAAGCGCTGCCGGTTGACATAGCAAGGCTCCGGAGCTCAGTTACTAGATTGGCTGCAGTCACGCCCGGAAATGCCAGATTAGAGACGTGCGGCAAGCGTGGGGCACCGCCGCCATTAATTTTGACAAACGGTAGCGCATCGGTAAGTTGTTGTTCAAAACGGTCGCGCAGGGTAGCAAGCCGGCTGGCTTCAGCGTCACCTTCTTCAGTTGCAATTCGCGCGGCTGCGCCAAACCCCACAATACCGGGCACATTGGTTGTGCCGGCACGCATGCCGTCTTCCTGGGATCCCCCGTCGATAAGCGGCACCAAACGCACACGCGGATTACGCTTGCGTACAAACAGTCCACCAATGCCTTTCGGGCCATACAGTTTGTGTGCGGTGCAGGTAAACAAATCTACCTCAGAGGCATCAACAGGGATTTTGCCATAAGCTTGCGTAGCATCTGTCATAAATAAGATGCCCCGTGACCGCACCCGCGAGGCGAGTTCACGAACTGGCTGAATAACGCCTGTTTCATTGTTTGCCCACATAACAGAAACAAGTATCGTCTCCTCGGTAATTGCCGCCTCCAGTTCATCCGGATCAACCAACCCGTTGACATCTACGTCAAGCATTGTTGTCTCGATACCTTCGCGAGCAAGTACTTTGCAGGCATTTAATACGCCTTTATGCTCTGTCTTCACCGTGACAATATGATTGCCCTTCTTCCGATAGGTCGTAGCAACGCCTTTGATCGCTGTATTCAACGACTCGGTGGCTCCGCCTGTAAAATAGACGGCTGCTGAATCCGCTCCCATCAAATCAGCTACAGATGCGCGGGCAATTTTCACAGCCTCTGCTGCGGCCCATCCAAACGCATGCCCCTTGCTTGATGCATTGCCGTAATGCTCGGTAAAAAAGGGTACCATTGCTTCAACCACACGAGGATCTACCGGCGTGGTGGCATTATAGTCTAGATAAACGGGACGTTTCATAGGCGTTTATGGATGGTTTGTTATTTATACGATCCAAATAAACATAAGTACCCCGCTGCACAGGTAGGGATTTGTACAACAGGTGCAAAGATCCTATCGACAAAGAATTTCCCTATCTTCCTGCATCATCCGCTTACACACCGATCAGCAAACCCATGATAGCGAGACAAACTACCTACCTGCTACTGCTAGGTATCTTTTTCTTCTTCATCCCGGTGGCCCTGGGCCAGGTAAAACCGGCACCAGAGCGGGCAGAAGGCGAAGGCCCATACGATCGCCTCATTCTACGGGGAGGCATTGTTATTGACGGTACCGGAGCACCTCCGGTTGGTCCGGTAGACATCGTGGTAGAACAAGACCGGATTGTCCAAATAAGGCCCGTTGGTTACCCTGATGGGGCTGGAGACAATTTGTATAACCAAAACCGGCCAGAAGCGGGAGATAAAGAAATTGATGTAAGCGGGATGTACATCTTGCCGGGATTTGTTGACATGCACGGGCATACTGGTGGGCGGAGTCAGGGTACGCCGGCTGAGTATGTATTAAAGCTCTGGATGGCCCACGGGATCACGACGGTTCGCGAGCCGGGAAGCGGGAATGGTATCGACTGGACCCTTGAGCACCGTGAAAAAAGTGCGGCTGGGGAAATAACAGCACCTCGTTTCTTCGTGTACGCGCGATTTGGGACGGGCTGGGACAAGCGTATTGTTACGCCAGATGATGCGCGCGAATGGGTTCGGTTTGTTAAGCAAAAAGGAGCTGACGGCATCAAGTTTGGCGGCGCGGCGCCCGAGTTGCTGCAAGCTGCGTTGGACGAAGCCAACAAGCTAGGGCTGGGTACTGCGATGCATCACGCCCAATTGTATGTTGCCCGCGCCAATGTGCTCGACTCAGCTACCTGGGGCCTCACAACCATGGAGCATTGGTATGGCTTGCCCGAAGCGCTGTTCACAGATCGTACGGTACAGGATTTTCCACTCGACTACAACTACAACAACGAGCAGCACCGTTTCGGCGAAGCCGGTCGGTTGTGGGAGCAAGCCGCCGAGCCATTCTCCAACCATTGGAACGTAGTAATGGACTCCCTGATTTCGCTTGACTTCACCCTCGTCCCAACCATGACAATCTATGAAGCAAGCCGTGACCTGATGCGCGCGATGCGTGCTGAGTGGCATGCCGAATACACCTTACCTTCTCTCTGGAATTTCTATACACCAAGCCGGCGGGCACATGGGTCGTACTGGTTTTACTGGGGTACCGAAGAAGAAATCAATTGGAAAAAGAACTACCAGTTGTGGATGACTTTTCTGAATGAATACAAAAACCGGGGGGGACGTGTTGCTACTGGAAGCGACTCGGGCTTCATCTACAAGCTATACGGGTTTGACTATATCCGTGAACTGGAGCTCCTGCGCGAATCGGGCTTCCATCCCCTTGAAGTGATCTGGTCGGCTACGCTGAAAGGCGCAGAAGCCCTTGGGGCAGCGGATGACATTGGCAGTATTCAGACAGGCAAAAAAGCCGACTTTGTCATTCTAGAAGAAAATCCGCTGCAAAACCTCAAAGTGCTTTATGGTACAGGCACTATTAAACTCAACGATGAGACCGGCGCTGTTGAGCGCGTTGGAGGCGTCAAATATACCATCAAAGATGGCGTGATTTACGATGCTAAACAAATGCTGGAAGATGTAAAAGCCATGGTACGGGCAGCAAAAACGGAAGCAGGCTTGTCTCCAGATAAACCCCTTCCGGATCCATCTACAGGTAAATAACGGTATGAAATCAGGGGGGCGGGTGTCTACTTACCCAAACCCCTGATCTCATGAAATACGCACTCTTCACGGTAACACTTCTTTTTACAACAGCCTCTGCCGGCCAACCCATCGCGGATTCGTTGCTGGTTTGGGAAGGCTACTTTAGTCAGGGCCAAACGCAGGTTAGCATTTACCCCAACCCGGCTGATACAAGCCGTCCGTATACGCTGGTTTTACGCGAGCTTGCAACCAACAAAGGCCCATCAACGGTTGACGACCTGGCCTATCTGGCAGAAGAGGCCGGGCGTTCCTTTCAATTAGACCCGTCCAAAGTTAACTGGATTTTGCACTGGGGTGCCTTCAGTTTTGAGGGCGCCGCAAAAACACGAAAGGAAATTTTCTTGCGGGCAACGTTCAAACGTACGAAGAACCGGCATCTTGGGCGGCCGCAGTGGCGGCTTGTCACCAGAGAGGAAGTAGAATTGCTTACAGATCGTGCCTTCTACTAACACAAAAACCAAAACTTCTACAAATAGGCAAGGCACCGAGACCAAAGTATGCGTGGATGGTCTCGGTGCCTATGAACCACTCATCGGAAGACACATAAGCCCTTACGGGAGCTTAAACAGCAAAGTTACGGTTACCCCGATTTTTTTGTGCATTGCTGTTATTAATTAGCTAAACGAACGGACATCAAGCTTTAGTATGCGCGTGTCTTGGACACAGTTATGGCGCAAGGCGCTCGATAACCCATTGTCCATCCGACGTTGCCCGAAACAGGATTCGGTCGTGTAATCTGCTGGGCCGGCCCTGCCAAAATTCGATAGCGTCTGGCTGCAGGCAATATCCACCCCAATGTGCGGGACGCGGCACTGGCTTGTCAGCATACTCCGCTGAGTATTGCGCCAACGCTTCTTCAAGGTCTTTGCGGTTCTCTACAACCTCACTTTGAGGGGAGGCCCAGGCGCCAAGTTTGCTTCCCCTCGGCCGGGATTGGTAATACGCATCGGATGTTGCGTCAGACACCTTTGTCACCACCCCCTCAACCCGAACCTGCCGGGATAATGAAGGCCACAGAAAAACCATGGCAGCATAAGGATTCTCTGCCAGCTCCTGGCCTTTACGCCCGTTATAATTTGTGTAGAAAACGAATCCCGTCTGCGTTACAGCCTTGAGCAATACAATGCGGGCAGAAGGCCGGCCCGCTTTAGATGCTGTTGCAAGGGTCAGGGCGTTAGGTTGACTAATGCCGGCATCCACTGCTTCCTGCATCCACTGCTCAAACTGCACAATTGGATTGCTATCTACTTCATGCACTGTAAGCCCTTCCCGTTCATACCCTTCACGGATATCTGCAATATTTACATCAATTGACATCTGGTTTTCCTTTATTCTGCAAACGAACTGCGTAATTCAACAACTAACTCATCCACCTGGAATGCCTCACATCGAAACGCTACTCGCACAATCTGGTTGCGTCGAAGATCCAGACACAGGTGCCCTCGTTGCTCCCATACACCTTTCAACAACCTTCATTCGCGATGCAGACGGTTCGTATCCCCGCGGATTCATGTATAGCAGGGATAACAACCCAACGCGGCAACTGTTCGAATCAACACTCGCGCGTATAGAAGGCGGAGTAGCTTGTGCAGCCTTTTCCTCGGGTATGGCCGCTGCAACAGCAATCTTCCAAGCCCTCAAACCTGGAGATCATGTATTGTTACCCGACGACGTGTACCATGGCGCCCGGTTCGTAGCAACTGAACTATTCGAGACCTGGGGACTCGAAATTAGTCAGGTAGACATGGAGAACCTGCAGGCAGTGCAAGAGGCTATTCGTCCGAATACAATGCTTGTATGGATCGAAACACCTTCCAACCCACTCCTCAAAATTACGGACATTTCGGCTGTAGCAAAACTTGCCCATGCCAACAATGCGCAAGTTGTCGTTGATGGCGCCTGGACCACTCCGTTGCTGCAATTACCCCTTGACCACGGAGCGGACCTGGTGCTGCATTCTGTAACAAAATACCTTGCCGGCCACTCGGATGTATTGGGCGGAGCAGTAGTTACCCGCTCAGCCTCTCCTCTTTTTGACCGACTCCGCGTTGTTCAAAAAGCCGGCGGAGCAGTCATGGACCCGTTTAGTGCCTGGCTTGCACTACGCGGTATGCGCTCACTTGCAGCCAGGATGCAGGTACAAACCAAAAACGCAAACCAGTTGGCGAACATCCTGCATGATCATCCGCGGGTAGCCCAGGTTCACTATCCTGCGCTGACTTCGCACAGTGGCCATGCTGTGGCTAAAAAGCAAATGAAACAGTATGGCGGTATGTTGTCCTTTGAGGTCGCAGGTACGCCAGAGGAAGCCAAACAAGTTGCGCACAGTACCCGCATCTTTAAACCGGCTACGAGCCTTGGCGGTACAGAAAGCCTGATTGAACACCGTGCTTCCATTGAGACACCGCCAACCAAAACACCAGACACGCTGCTTCGCGTATCAGTTGGACTTGAACATATTGAGGATTTATTGATGGATCTCGAACAAGCCATCAATAAGGTGGTTGATGCGTAAAAATGTTGCTTTTGCTGGGGCAAGGCAACCCACCATTTGGTCATCCTTTACACATTGCAGCAATGCTACGCTGCTTGTACACATAGCAGCTAGAAATAGCAGACAGACATGAAGCTCCCATTCTTCCTGGCACAACGCTTCGTAGCCGGCGAATCCTTTGATAAGGCTTTGCCAGCCATCAGGGTACTAACTGATCAACAGCTTTTTGTTACCCTCGACTTGCTCGGCGAGTATATCACTGACAGAAAAATTGCCAGCCGTGCACGTGATGCGTACATCAAGTTAGTCAAGGTTGTAAGCGAGTCGCGCAATTCTGAGCAAGAAGCCAGCATTTCGATCAAGCTATCGATGATGGGGCAGAAAATTGATGAAGACTTTTGCCGCGAAAACCTTCGTCAATTACTCGATACTGCCAAAGCAAACAATGTATTTGTCAGGCTCGATATGGAAGGTTCTGATATTACAGAATCCACCATCTCCCTTTTCGAATCTGTTTACCCCGACTATCCAGACCACGTTGGCATTGTGCTCCAGGCCTACCTAAAGCGAACAGCAAAGGATATCGACCGCATGTGTGAACTCAATGCACGGGTGCGTATTTGCAAAGGCGCTTACAAAGAGCCGGCAAACATCGCCTTTCAGGACATGGAAGAGATTCGATCCAGGTTCATGACCTATGCTACCCAGCTCATTGAGCATGCGCGGTATCCGGGCATCGCAACACACGATGATCGTCTAATCGAAGGGGTTAAAAAGTTTGTTCGGAAGCGAGAGATTCCAAAAGACACGTTTGAATTCCAGATGCTCTATGGCATCCGTCCGGAAACACAACTGGCGCTGAGAGATGAGGGATACAATATGCGCGTTTATATACCATTCGGGACAGAATGGTTGCCATATTTCACGCGCCGGCTACGCGAACGGAAGGAAAACGTTTGGTTTGTTATTCGGAACTTGATTCGGAAGTAGACGGAGACTGGGCTAACAACTTCAGCTCGCTTGTCACCGATTTCACACCCTTTACGCTTTGGGCGATACGAACAGCGCGACGTTGCTCTAGAATAGACGGCACCAATCCAGCAAGTATCACGTGCCCCTCTGTAGCTTGCACATCAAACTGAAGGTGCTCCAGGGTGCGCGTCCGAAATAATTTTTTACTGATTTGGGCGATCAGTGTGAGATCCTGTAATTGCTGAGCGACCGTGAGGGAGCGCTCGAGTGAATCTGCTACCACAATTGGAGGCGAAAAGGCTACCGAATCAGGTTTTATCAGATGCCGAGATGGGACAGGGGCAACCTGGCTTTGTTCAAAGCGTGCGCCGGCAGGCGTATTCGCTACCAGCAAGGCGTCCGCCAGAAAGGCGAGAACGCCAACAACAATGATGGTCAGTGCCAGGGGTTTTGCCTGCATAACAGCCCGGAGGCAGGTTAACTGATAACAGGTGGTGAGAACTGTGAGTTATACAGCTTCAGATAACGTTTTAACTCCGTGTTCAGCCAACCAGCGTTCCGCATCGATAGCTGCCATACAGCCTGTGCCGGCGGCCGTAATTGCCTGACGATATACGTGATCCTGCGCGTCTCCACACGCAAATACACCGGGAATGCTGGTATAGGTTGAGTCCGGTTGGGTTTTAATATAACCAAGATCGTCGGTCTCAAGCCAGTCTTTGAAGACATCGGTGTTAGGTTTATGTCCGATGGCCACAAAGAGCGCCCCAACATTCATGTCGGACTCTTCACCCGTAACACGGTTTTTAACCCGAATACCTTCAACCACTTTTTCCCCTTTTACGTCTACCACCTCGGTATTCCAGATCATCTCAACCTTTTCGTTTGATAGCACTCGGTCCTGCATGATTTGAGATGCACGCAAGGTATCACGGCGATGGATGACATACACTTTGGACGCAAAGCGGGTCAAGAACATCGCTTCTTCCATCGCCGTATCGCCACCGCCAACAACGGCAACCTCCACATTTCTGAAGAACGCACCATCACACGTTGCGCAAGCAGACACGCCATAGCCAAGCAGTCTGGATTCGTTTTCCAGGCCCAGATATCTTGCAGATGCACCTGTTGAGATAATTACTGTTTGTGCAACAACGGGTGTTTCTTCATCAACCAGCATACGAAACGGACGGGCAGACATGTCGATGTCCGTAACGGTTCCATAACGCAAGTCTGCACCAAAACGAGAAGCCTGTTTATCAAACAGCTCCATCATTTCCGGCCCCATGATTCCATTGGGAAAACCGGGAAAGTTTTCAACGTCAGTTGTTGTGATAAGCTGTCCACCTGGCTGGATACCCTGATAAACAACGGGCGCAAGATTGGCCCGGGCTGCATAAAGCGCAGCGGTAAGACCGGCAGGTCCGGATCCAATGATCACAACGTTTGCGTGTTCGGCGTTTTCGAAATCAAAGTTGCTAAATTTGGACAAATCCATGTTTGTATGCTGATTTTTCATGCTGCGCTAAACCGGCTCGATACTGCGCAGTGTACAAAAAACGGAAGAGGCTCACTACAAATGCGCAAGCCTCTTCCGGAACTATCTAGGAATACGGGCTACGCCGGCTGTTGCCGTTTGCAACCTGTTCAACCATATACCTCTTAGGCAGGCTGACCAACCAGCGCTTCCAGTTTGTCTGCAAGTACTTTTTTGGAAGCTGCACCAACCACCTGATCTACAACCTGGCCATCTTTGAAGAACAGCAGTGTAGGGATAGAGCGGATACCAAATTTCATTGGTACTTCAGGGTTATGGTCAACATCCATTTTAGCTACTTTAGCGCGGCCTTCAAATTCGTCAGCGAGCTGCTCGATTACAGGTGCAATCATGCGGCAAGGGCCACACCAGGTCGCCCAAAAATCAACTAAGACGGGAGCTCCTGAATCCATGACCTCCTCCTGAAAGTTGGCGTCAGACAGCGTTACGTATTTGGCATTGTCTGCCATGGCATTTGCCTCCAATGTATATGGTATAAAGAATTTCTATTGTTTGGTCTAGACGCTCAACATGAACGTCGGCTATTAGGTTTCTGATAGACACAAAAACGTTACAGCAACATGAGGCTCGACTTCAAAAATGTGCCAAATACATATTCGTGCATGTTTTTAGCCGCCGGCCATTAACGCTGGTATCGCAGATTCATAGGGGGACTCGAGGGCATCCGCTGAAATTTCCAGGAGCCCCTTCCCATGAACCCGTATTTCGAGCCCACCTGTTGTCACTACGCCAAGTTTTTGTACTTGGACCCCTTTTCCGGCTAGCATACGGTCTATTGCTGCGCGCGCACCAGACGAAGCCGTAAACACAATCCTGGACTGTGCCTCACCAAACAGCACGGCGTCAAGGCGCATACCATCAGTCTCAAGTGAAACCTGAGCACCCAGCCCATTGGAAAAAATGACATTTTCAGCCAAACAAACAGCCAGACCACCATCAGATACATCATGGGCGCTTTTTACAAGCCCATCCTGAATCATCGCATAGAGGGCTTTCTGAACCGCAACTTCTTCGTCTAATTCAAAGTGTGGTACATCACCCGCCGTGTTTTTATGTACCCAGGAGAGGTATTCAGAGCCATCAATTTCATTGCGATGCACCCAGGCTGCCGGAGTTAGTAGATAAACTTCATCGCCGGCACTTTTGAACGAAGCAGTGACGCGCTTATCAATGTCTTCAATAAGTCCCAACATGCCAATTGTGGGTGTTGGGAAAACGGCGCTCTCAGGGTTTTCATTGTAAAAAGATACATTCCCCCCAGTTACAGGTGTATTCAATGCCCGGCATGCATCACCCATGCCGCCCACTGCTTCTTTAAACACCCAATAAACATCTGGTTTATAAGGATTGCCGAAGTTAAGGCAGTTGGTAATGGCGAGCGGTTTACCGCCGGCACAGACAACGTTACGGGCAGCTTCGGAAACGGCAATTTGCCCCCCCTTGCGAGGATTCAAATACACATAGCGACCGTTGCAATCCGTTTTTACAGCAAGGCCTTTGTTCGTGCCTTTGATACGAACAATAGCAGCATCGCTGGCGCCTGGCCCAACAACCGTGTTGGTCCGTACCAGGCTGTCGTATTGTTCAAATACCCAGCGTTTTGATGCAATGTTTGGCGCGCCTAGCATCGTAAGTAGCATTTCGCCGGCATCCTGAGGCGCAAGATCTTGCACGGTTGCTGTTGAAAATGCGCGTGTATTTTCGAGGTACGCAGGTTTTTCCGTTTCACGATGGTATACAGGGGCACCTCCGCCTAACACAAGGTGTTCTGAGGGGACATCTGCAACTAGCTCGTCATGCCAGTAGACTTTGACCCGCTGCTCATCCGTGACGTACCCAATTTGCTTGGCGTGCAAATCCCACTTTTCAAACACTGCCTCCAGGTCTTTGGCTGCATGCGGTTCACAAACCACCAGCATGCGTTCCTGGCTTTCAGACAGCATAATTTCGTATGGCGTCATGCCCGTTTCTCGCACAGGTACTTTTTCGAGATGGAGTACCATGCCACTCTCACCTTTGGCGCTCATTTCGCAGGAAGAGCAGGTGATGCCGGCAGCGCCCATATCTTGCATACCAACCAGCAGTTTTTGCTGTATGATTTCCAGAGAAGCTTCAAGGAGCAGTTTTTCGGTGAAAGGATCACCTACCTGCACACTGGGGCGTTTGGCTTCGCTTTCTTCCGAAATTTCTTCAGAGGCAAACGTAGCGCCATGGATACCATCCCGACCGGTTGCAGAGCCTACGATGTACACAAAGTTGCCGGCGCCATATGAAATAGCCGATACCGTCTCCCCTGCTTTGACAACCCCGACACTCATGGCGTTAACCAGGGGATTGCCTTCATAAGAAGCATCAAAATAAACTTCTCCGGCCACGGTTGGTACGCCAAACGAATTTCCATAATCCCCAATACCACGAACTACACCGTCGAGTAAATAGCGAACGCGGGGCTCAGACAGGGAGCCGAACCTGAGGGAGTTTAGGGAGCAGATTGGGCGAGCCCCCATGGTGAAGATATCACGCTGGATGCCACCTACTCCAGTAGCTGCGCCCTGATACGGTTCAACAGCAGAAGGGTGGTTGTGCGATTCGATTTTAAAAGCAACTGCAAGTCCGTCGCCGATATCAACAAGGCCGGCATTTTCTTCGCCGGCTTCAACAAGCAGGCATTCTCCGTCGCGTGGAAGCTTTTTGAGTTCTGCAATCGAATTCTTGTAGGAGCAGTGTTCGCTCCACATTACAGAATAGATGCCCAACTCAACAAAAGTAGGCGTACGGCCCAGGGTATCCAGTATCCAACCGTACTCTTCTTCGGTAAGCCCGTGGTCGAGGGCGAGAGTCAGGTCTACTTGTGGTTCCTGCGGTCTGATTACAGACATATATTTATCAACGTCGTGCTTCTCGGGAAATAGTAGGCAGCAAAATACAAAACCAGAATGACCCGCGTAGCAGAACAGCTGTCAGGAAATGTCAATTCTCCATCAAGGATGGAGGTAGCGGTGATTTCAGGATCCGCGATATTCAGCAGGCGCTACACCAAAAGCCTGTTTAAAAACACGGTGGAAGTACTCTGGGCTGTGAAATCCAACCATACGTGCAATTTCCTGCACGTTGTGTTTTCCAGCGGTTAACAAGTCAGAAGCTTGTTTGAGGCGCTTTGTACGAATAAAACCAGCAGGGGAGAGCCGCGTTAGCTGACGGAGTCGGCCGTGTAGCTGCCTGATAGAAACATTGACTTCCTGGCCAAGGGTTTCCAGGCCAAACAGGCTATTTGAGAGGTTGTTTTCGACAACTGTGTGTACAGCGTCGAGAAACATGGTATCAGAAATCTGGGTGGTTGAATCTTCGCCGTTGATTTTTGGCCGCATAAGACCACCTGCTTTGAGGTAACCGCGGACGTCAACGAGGTTTTCAACGGATACGGCTAAGGCTTCTGGCTGTATGGGCGTAACCAGGTGATCATCGGTAGCCTGGACAAGCTTCGATACATCGTTTTTATTTCTGCCAGAAGTAAGCAAGAGAATCGGGATGTGCCAGAGGGCGGAATCCGATTTCAACTTGCGGCAGAACGCCATGGTGTCCTGCTTCGAGGTATGGGTGCCAAGGATGACGAGCGCCGGCCGTGCGATACGTGCAATGCGCAGCGCTTCATTGAGATCGCTGCTTTCCAATGCACTGTAGTAGCGATGAAGCTGGTTGGCGATGGCGGTACGCAAATCGCGGTTCTCATCAATGATGAGAATTTTGGGATTATTGCTGGCATGCCGCTGAACGCTGAATGGACTGGCAGTAAATGCTTCTGCAGGTTTGCTGCGAATCCGGGGCGCGTTATTGGCAATTTTATCGCGTACGATGCGGTTTTCAGGCAATCGTCGCTGAAGCTTTCTGGCTACAGCGCCAATTTCAGGTTTTTTCTTGCTTGCCAGTACTTCGGCATTGCGCGCTTTTTTCTGCGCGGCTTTGTCACGCCAGCGGAAAATGGAAAATAAAGTAACGGAAAGGAGCAATCCGTAGAGGACGTAGGAAAAAGGAACGCCAGAGGTAACGTCAGCGCCTTCAGCTTGTACCTGGGCAGCATCCTGAACGGCGGTTAAAAGGGAAAGTGTGTGTTGATCTGCGTATTCGAAACGGTTGAGAAGGGCGTTACCGTAAGAGAATTGGGTGCATGTAATGCATAACAGAGCAGACACCAGCAAAGCAAAACGAAAATCTTTAGGAGTCAGCACCATGATCGGGGAGCTCTGAGGCCTTTAGTTTAGGTCATGAAGGTATATTTGAAATGCCGGGGGGTGCACACAGGCATAAAATACCATTCTTTCAGATAGAATGCTGGAATAATCGTGAAGATTTAGCACGATCCAGCTTCTTGCCGGCTGATTAAGTGTTTACTAATAGTAGGCCAAGAAGTTTTCGATGGGGTAGGGGGAAATGAAGAAAGCCCGTATATCAAACGATATACGGGCTTTTCTTAAAAAGAATCTCGGCAACGACCTACTCTCCCACCTAGAGGCAGTACCATCGGCGCTACAGGGCTTAACTTCTCTGTTCGAAATGGGAAGAGGTGATCCCCTGTGCTACAGCCACCGAGAAATAAGATTTGACATGTAGTATGTTCTGAAAACGGTAATTCAATCCTGCTATGGATACTAAGATATACACTTGTAAAAAAAGTGGTTTAAGCCTCATGGGTAATTAGTACTGCTCGGCTCAACATGTTACCATGCTTAGACCTACAGCCTATCAACGTCATAGTCTATAACGACCCATAGGGGAAACCTAGTCTTGCAGTTGGCTTCGTGCTTAGATGCTTTCAGCGCTTATCCAATCCGAACGTAGCTACCCTGCGATGCAGCTGGCGCCACAACAGGTACACTAGAGGTTCGTCCACTCCGGTCCTCTCGTACTAGGAGCAGCTCTGCGCAAGTTTCC
>JBCCIM010000157.1 GCA_039111535.1 Bacteroidota bacterium
AGAGTTTATCCTCGAAATTGCGCAGCAGTTACGCGAGAGGATTGTGGCGCCCAACGAGTGCATCTTTAAAGCAGGTGACTTTGGTAAAGAAGTCTTTTTTATCGCGCATGGGACCGTAAATATCTGGGACCAATCAGAGGAAAAAGTTCTCAACACCCTGGGCAAGGGTAATTTTTTTGGGGAAATTGCGTTATTCAAAGACCTGCCGCGCACAGCTACGGCCCGTGCAAATACATATTGCGACCTCTACATTCTAAATCAGCACGCGTTTGAAGAGGTATTTGAAGGTTACCCGGAAATAGTTAAGCGAATTCAATTGAAAGCAGAACAAAGGAGCCAGAGATTACTGTAAGAAGCCTCCGATCAGCCAACCCCAAAACCATGTTAGCCTGTCAGAAAGCTTTATTTTCTTTACCCAACGACGCGCATTACCTGAACTGTGCGTATATGTCACCTTTAACCAAACAGGTTGAAGCTGCAGGTATTGCCGGCATTCAAGGCAAACGCATGCCCGCAGACATCAAGCCAGCTGATTTTTTTGAGACGGTGGAGGCCACCAAGGCCGTCTTTGGCAAGCTTATTAATGCCCCGTCAGATGCGATTGCTGTCATTGGCTCAGCTTCCTATGGCATCGCTACAGTAGCCAACAACGTCAGCTTGCGGCCCGGGCAATCCATTGTAATGGCCGGCGAGCAATTCCCGAGCAATGTGTATGCCTGGATGCGCAAAGCCGAAGCCACCGGCGCGGTCATTCGGGCCATACAAGCACCAACAGACTTTAACAACCGCGGCGCTTTATGGAATGAAGCCATCCTGGACGCTATCACTTCGGATACAGCGGTCGTCTCGATGGCCCATGTGCATTGGGCAGATGGCACCTTATTTGACCTTGAGGCCATTGGCGCCCGGGCACGCGAAGTTGGTGCGGCATTTATCATCGACGGCACGCAATCAATTGGTGCTTTGCCTTTTGATGTTACAGCACTAAAACCCGACGCCCTCATTTGCGCCGGTTACAAGTGGCTTATGGGGCCATACAGTATCGGACTGGCATATTACGGCCCACGCTTTTCGGCCGGTATCCCGATCGAGGAAAACTGGATCACCCGGGAAGGCAGTGAAAAGTTTGGCGGCCTCGTGGCCTACACAAACAACTACCAACCCGGAGCTACCCGATTTGACGTGGGAGAAAAAAGCAACTTCATCCTGCTACCAATGCTGCATCAGGCCCTGCGCCACTTGCAAGACTGGGGCATCGAAAACATCCAGCAATATTGTGCAGATCTGACTAAATCGTTCTGCAAGGAAATCAAAACACTGGGCTTCGCAGTAGAATCGCCCCGCTGGAGAGCGCACCACCTTTTTGGGATTCGCGTTCGAGAAGATCTATCGATGGAACGACTGATGAGCGCAATAAACAACGCCAACATCAGTGTTTCAACGCGTGGAACGGCCATTCGGATTTCGCCGAATGTGTACAACGACGCCGCTGACCTAGACGCGCTTCTCCGGGTGATCAAACAAACGATCCAACAGGAAGCCGGACAGCGTACTTCGCTAAGCATGCCGTAAGCAGCTTGGGGTTCAGGCATATGATTTGACTTAATAGTTCATCATATGACAAACCATCCATTTTATGCTCGCCAACACGTAATGAGACATTTAATACATAAAGCTTCGTTTATCGCGCTGTTCATCATTGTAGCTTTTACTGGACAGCAACCGCTATTTGCGCAAAGTGAGGCAGAACTGATCGGCCGGCTCCGCGCAAAGTACGACCAGGTAGACTTACTCAAGGCAGATTTTACGCAAACCATCACTTCTCCGTTTGGTGATGTACTGCCCCAAAACCAGGGCTCCCTTATCCTGGAAGGCAACCGTTATCGCGTCGAAACCGATATCCAGACCTTTGTTACAGATGGGGAAACAACCTGGATTTATGACGAAACCGAAAAGCAGGTACTTATCAACGATTATGTTGATGACGAAACCACCTTCTCGATAAGCAGCTTCCTGGATAATTTTCACGACGACTACGAGGTACTGAACAGTAGCCTGAACTATCTGAATGGTACCAGGCACCATGAACTGCAACTACGCGCTGGCTCAGATGAAACCTTCTTCAAAGAAGTTACCCTCTGGGTGAGAGATACCGATCATGTGATTACGCGCTTGCGTGTATTAGACGTGAATGACGCAGTTCTGGAGTTCAATCTCGACGAAATCGAACTAAATCCAGCCATAGAAGGCAACCCGTTTAACTTTGTACCACCAGCAGATGCCGAAGTCATCGACCTGCGATACTAAAGTCGGCGATACCGTTTGTATCGCACACAGTATCTCTGCCTGCATGTCTGACTGCTGGCGGACGCAACGGCGTTTGCTTTGTAAACAGAGGACTACGTGACAGGCCAGATAAAGAAGATAGCAGCATACGCAGTTAGTATTGCCCTTGGCCTATTCCTTCTCTATCTGGCTTTGCAGGGGGTCGAACTGGATGCGCTCAAGGCCTCCATTGCGAGTGCCTCTTTTATCTGGATTGTACCAATCGTTGCAGCCATTCTGATCAGCCATGCCCTGCGCGCCTGGCGCTGGCAGATTCTGCTGGAAGCATTGCCCGATCGACAACGGAAGCGCGAGCTTTCCAGTGTTCCGTTTCGCTCCGCATTTCTTTCGCTGATTATCGGCTATTTCGCAAACCTGTTGATTCCGCGCATTGGCGAATTTGCCCGCTCCGCAAGCCTTTCGCGCGAGCAAGGCATCCGGTTCAGCGGCGTATTCGGGACGGTTGTTGTCGAGCGCGTAGTTGACATGGCCGTGCTTGTTATCGGGATATTTAGCCTGAGTGTGCTTTTCTACGACCAATTCCTGTTTATCCAGGATCGCATTTTCTCTCCCCTGGTTTCTATGGCCAGCCAGATTCCTATTGCTTGGACCGCAGCCGGCCTAACCGGATTTGGCGCACTCGGCTATGTGGCATTCCGGACAATCAAGACCAGTCAGTCTGATAAACTGCTGCAAATTCGGAGGCGGCTGGTTTCCATATTGAATTCGTTTCGCGACGGCATGCTAACGTTGCTAAAGGCACCTCGGCGTGGTGCGCTGGTCCTGAGCACCGTACTGATGTGGTTCACCTACACCCTTATGGCCTACCTGACGTTTGTGATGCTAGACATGCACACCACATTCGAACTTGGGTGGGATGGTGCCTGGTCGATCATGATATTTGGAGCAATAGGGTTTGCCGTTCCTGCCCCGGGCGGCACAGGCTCTTTTCACTATATTACCAAACTTGCACTGGTCAATCTATATTTTGTCGACGAAACTATGGCTGTGACCTATGCAATCATTTCGCATGGATTACATGTGATCGTCTATACCGTTGCCGGTGTGCTGGCGCTCTTCCTCCAGGGAACCAGCTTACAAAAACTGCGCAACGCCAATATGGACAAAGATACAACACCATGAAACGCGTTTGTAAACTGAAATACCGCCCTGCGCATTTATTGGCAATCGTGCTGTTTCTCTTTCACGGGGTCTTGCCGCTATACGCACAGTCACAATTACGTGCTTCTGTAACGTCTCTGATTACTGAAAAGACACTACAAGAAACACTGCCGGCTATCGCATCTGCGCGGGACGACTCCCTGATCCAACATCCTATTTTCTCAGCACCGCTACACGAGCCCATTACATCAGGATTTGATCAGGAGCACATTCGGCTTGCCTTACGATTTGAACCAGAAGCAGGTCGAATTTTTGGCGTCGCCAAGCTACGTATTCGACCCAGTATCGATTCGCTTAATACGCTGCGCCTTGCAGCAGATGGTATTGAAGTTTATGGTGTTCAGGTAGGTGTACTCGACTCGCTCAAAATTGACGCACCATATGCGGACACGGCGGATGGCCTGCTGGATGTGCAGCTCGACTCCCTGCAGGTTCGGGGCGTCCCATTCGAGATTCAAATTACGTACAGGGCCAACCCGAAGGCCGGCATGTACTTTCGTGATGTCAACAAAGCTGATACGTCGCACCAGGTGCATATCTGGACTGACGGCACCAACAAGGGCAACAGTTACTGGATTCCACTGCTCAACAACCCGACAGACAGGTTAACTTCGGAAATTATTGCCACGCTACCACCAGCGCTCGATGTTCTGTCCAATGGGCGTAAAACCGAACAAATGGAAACGGATGATGGCATGTCGCTTTTCCATTTTGTACAAGATCAATCCCACAACCCCGCAGATATAGGCCTCTACGTCGGACGGTTTCAGAAAGCCACGCAGACCATTCGACTAAAAAATGGCTTTTCCGTGGGCATTGAACACTGGACCGCAGCTGATCAGGCAGAGGCAGCTGCTACTTCCCTGCAGGAAATACCAGACATCTTGTTCTTCCTGTCAGACAAACTGGACTTCACCTACCCCTGGCCAGGATATACGCAACTCATTTTTAAAGATGAGTATTTACCAGACCTGAGCTATACCGGGTTTACCGTATTCAACGATCGGATACTCGTTGATGAGCGTGCGCAACTCGACCAGGCTAACACATTACAACTGGCAACAAACCTAGCCAAACAGTGGTATGGTCACCTGATTAGTATCGATCACTGGTCAGATGTCTGGCTCACAGAAAGTCTCTCCTCGTTTCTGGGTTTGATGTTCTTAAAATCGACGCAGGGAGATGCGACATACTACAGCCACCTGCATCAGCTGGCCGGCGCGTACTTCGATGAGGCAGCATCCTATCAGCGCCCGCTGGTTTGGAATCAGTGGTACACAAAAGAAAACTTGCTCGACAACCACACACACGCTAAAGGCGTATGGTTTTTTCATGCCTTGATGTCCACTATGGGCGAGGAGCAGTTTTGGGAATTCCTGCAATCATTCACGCGTACGCAGGCATTTCAGACGACCAACACAGACAAGCTACTAAATACGCTAACCCAGGCAAGTGGCGAACCTTTTGATGCATTTTTCGATCACTGGCTTTACAGCGCGGGACACCCAGCTATCGATCTTAATTACCAATATGACCTTGTATCGGAAAGCCTGTATGTATCTGTAGAACAGTTGCAGGAAGGCTATCTAGTGCCTCCTGTGTTCCAGTTGGACGTGCCAATAGAAACGTATTCGCTGGCCGGCCCAACACGGACGCCGCTGCAGATTACAGATCGCGACCAGCTCTTTTCGTTACCCCTTACGATACAGCCGCGATACGTCCAGCTAGATCCCGACAACACCTTGCTCTCGAACATCAGCGTGACGCAATCTGCCAATGCCTGGGTCTCACAGCTTCGCTATGCATCACACCCGTTGAGTCAGCTTACAGCTGTGCAAGCACTTGAAGCTTATGCAGATGACCCTGCGCTGTTTATAGGACTCCAAAGCGCGCTGAAGTCGCGCCCTATTCCAATCGTACGTGCAGCGATCATCAAGTTGATCGCCAAACTCCCTCCTTCAGATGCAACCAAAAGAACACTGCTTGAGACTTACGATGCGGATGACTCACCGCTCGTAAAGCAAGCTGTGCTGACAGGCTTAGAAAAATTCGAAGACAAAGCCGACTTGACCATCCTTGCCATGGAGGCTGCACAGGCGGCGACCAGCTACCACTTACAGGCCCAGGCCGTCATGAGTCTGATTAAAATACAGGCGCCCAATGCGGAGGATCTCCTGCAATCTGCGCTCATAACGCCCTCCTACAAAGATCTCATTCGGCAAGCAGCCCTTCGATCCGTCCAGTACACGGCAATGAATACGCGGGACCGCGTGAAACTGGCGACAGATTTCAGCCGGCCTAGTCACGCTGTTGAAGTCCGGTTTGCAGCCATGGAAATTCTTGCCGAACTTGCTGCACTCGAGAACAAACGCTCCCGTTCAGCCTTGCTCGATTTACTTGACGACAACCAGGTTTTAGTCCGTAAAAGGGCAGCAAAACTCATCGGCACACTGGGCCAACCCGACGATCTCAAATCCCTCGAAAAACGACTAAACAAAGAGTTTAACCCCTTTGTTATAGATACACTTAAAGATGCAATAAGGGCCCTTTCCCCTGCTTCAGAAGCTACAGCATCCATGTAGCACCACCACACACCCTTCACAGCTTCTTCTTTTAAGCAAAGCGCTTCGAACTATTCGCGCTCAGATAGTTACGGTTCGCCTTCAGTCCTCTACAACTCGGGCGAATTAAGTGGGTTGTTTTTTATGTATCCGTTACGATTGTAATGCGCTAATCCAGGCGGGGATGGTCGCTATCTTTTAGTAAGTGAAGTAAAAGATCAAGGTACGCTACATGTTCTTCAACGGAGAAACCCAGCTAGATAACCCCCTTGCAGACCTCATACCTGATGAGGTCTATCAGATGTTAGAGCATCACAGCCTTTTAAGTGAGAAAGGAATCCGGGATTACCACATACGGATGAAGTTCAAAAACCTCAGAGCCAATGAAGTGCCTGCTTGTGATGCAATTGAGCAACTCCGTGAGGAGTATCCCTATTTGCAGTTTGATACCGTGCGTAAAATTGTTTACAAGTTGAACGGCCGAAAATCATAAGTACACACGATTCCAAATCGCTTATGTGGCCGGGGTCTGCTTACATTCAGCAGCTTTAAAAACGAGAAGCGCCGTAGCAACTGATACATTTAAGGACTCCATTGGCCCATACATTGGAATAGACACAACTGTGTCACAGGCCTTTTTTACGTCCGGTCGCATGCCTTTAGACTCGCTCCCCATAACAACTACAACGGGTTGATCCCAGTCGTACGCGCCAAAAGCCACCTCTCCGCTTGCGTCTGCACCTACAACCCAGTACCCCCGTTCCTTTAGTTGTACCAGCGTGTCTGACAGTTTCTTGACGCGCGCGATAGGAATACGCAGTGCAGCACCGGCACTTGTTTTCAAAGTTGCTTCGTTCAATTGTGCCATGTGACGCGTTGGAATAATCACGCCGGCCACGCCCGCTGCCAGCGCACTACGCAGGATTGCTCCAAAATTATGTGGGTCTTCGATGCCGTCAAGCATCAACAACGTCGGTTTTTTAGCCCGCACATCGTCTAACGTGGGGGCAATACTACTCAGTAGATCATCTACATCCTGGAAAGCAACAGGCGCCATCGTTGCAATTACGCCCTGATGGTTGGCGTTTGGTGCGAGCCGGTTCAACTTTGCTTCAGGCACAAACTGAAATGGGATGGTTTGTCCCGAAGCCAATCGACGAATAACGTCTATATCTTCCCCCCTGGCTGCCTTATTGATCAGCACCTTGTCTATTTGGCTACTGGCTTCGAGTGCTTCCCTGACGGGTTTACGACCCAATATGAGCGCCATCTGTTGGGGCTTCGCTTTTTTGGTCAATCCTTTTTTTACTCGTTTTGATGACACCGATCAAGCCTGTAAGAAAAATCAAACTTGCGATAATTTCTGCCTGCGTCACATCCATACCAAACAGATCAAAGACATTGTTTACGCGAAGTTTCTCTATCAGAAACCGTTCAACACCATTGAACATCAGGTAAACAAAAAACAGCCAGCCACTCACAAACGGATGTTTGCGGAGGCTCCAAAGTATTGCAAAAATAACGAGGGCTGCAAAAAACTCATAGATGGGTGTAGGATACACAGGTGCAGCGGATAGATCGCGGCCCAAAATGTTGCTCGGATAGGTCTCTGCCCAGAGCCAATCGGGCATCCAGGACGGCTGTAGCGCGAGATTCGCGGCAATTCCCCAATCTCCATCGCCAGCAAGATGGCAACCCATACGGCCAATTCCATAAGCAATCATCAAACCGGGCGCCAGTGAGTCTGCAAAGACGGGTACAGAAAGATCTTTTTTTCGCAGATACCAAATCACAGAAATTGTACCGACCAGCAATCCCCCATAGAACGTAAACCCACCTGATGAGAAGAGCATCCCGAGCGGGTCAGCGGCAAATTTGTCAAGGTTTTCCAGGGCATGAAATATTTTTGCTCCGGCGAACCCAGAAACCAGCGCAACAATGGTCACAGTCCAAACGGCATAAGATGGTGATACTGTAACAAGTTTCCGCCCTGCTCGTCGTTGCCCGCCTCTACTTTTGCCACCTTTCTTACCAGCCTCCTTCTTGGTCATTTCGGCCGGCATCTTGACACCATTAATTAGGCCGGCTCTGTAGTAGCGATCAAGCTCTTTACCGAGCAACCATGCCGCGACCATGGCTCCCAATGCCACCATGGCGCCAAAAGAGTAAATGGGTAACGGCAACTCTATGCCAAGAAAATCTTTAAAAAGATCACTCAGGTAGGGGTACATATGATGAAATCAGATTCAGTGTGATGACTGGGTGTTAATGTAGTGGCTCACCTGGTCGAGCGCAATTTCTTGCTGCTCACCAACTTCCATGCTTTTGATGTTAGCTTTACCGGAATCTAGCTCATTTTCGCCTACGATCACAACAAAACGGGCTTGAAGTCTGTTGGCGTCGCGCATTTGAGCTTTTAAAGAGCGTCCGCTCAAGTCAAAGGCAACGCGCATCCCTTCTTTCCTCAGTTGCTGTGCGGTCTCAATCGCCCACGCTGATGCTTTGTCTCCCAGGCCGACGAGGTAAACATCTGGCCCGGGTGTAGACGGAATCTCACAGTTTGCTGCATCCAGTGCGATGAGCAAGCGCTCTATGCCGGCAGCAAACCCCACAGCCGGCACGCCTTTCTTCCCGCCGATATCTTTCGCCAGCAAATCATACCGACCGCCGCCAGCAAGCGCACTCTGCGCGCCCAGATCATCGCTTTCCAGTTCAAATGCTGTTCTTGTGTAGTAGTCCAGTCCTCGCACCAGGAACGGATCTTCGACGTAGGCGACATCAAGTCCTCCTAGCAAAGACTTGACGGTCTCGTAATGCGAAAGGCTGTCTTCATCAACAAAATCCATCAGCATGGGCGCTGCCTCAAGCAGGGCCCGCTCTTTTTTATCTTTGGTATCCAGAATCCGAAGCGGATTTTGTGCAAGGCGTTTCTGGCTAATTTCGCTCAAATCTGATGCGTGCGGCGTTAGGTAGTCTCGCAGGGCTTGCTTGTACTTGGGCCGGCTCGTTTCATCACCAAGCGAGTTGATGCGCAGGCGTATGTTGCCCAGCCCAAAAGCTTTGTAAATTGCAGTCATCACCCCGATCACTTCAGCGTCAGCCAGGGCATTATCGGCCCCAATCACTTCACAGCCAAACTGGTGAAACTGCCGGTAGCGCCCTTTCTGCGGCCGTTCAGCACGAAAACATGGGCCAATATAGAATAACTTTTGCACGCCACCTTGCTGTCCGAGGTGGTGCTGGAGGTAGGCACGCATCACTGGCGCAGTTACTTCAGGACGCAGGACATAGTTTGTTTCTTCGCGTGAAAAGGCAAACATCTCTTTTGAAACAATATCCGTCAGCTGCCCCACACCCCGCGCAATCAGTTCTGTGGGCTCCAGAATTGGCGTACGTATTTCGTGGAAATCATACCTGGCAAAGACTGCCCTGATGGTTGAGGTGACGAAGTCCCAGGCAGCAATGTCGTGGCTATGCGCACCATCAGAACCGGATGGCTTGGGCAGGATATCGAATGTGCCTGTGATGTTCTTCAGTATTCTACTCATGTAAGACTCAACTCTCCTTCTTGGAATATCTTCAAAACCTCTTCCGCTCGCTGGGCTTTCAACAAACGATCACGGAAGCCGGCATCGTTCATCAGACGGGAAACCCTGCTCAACAGTTTGATATGTTGCGATTTGGCTCGTTCCGTGCTCACCATCATGAATAGCATTCGTACAGGCAAGCCGTCAATGGCGTCGTAGGCAACAGGCTCAGCGGTGGTAGCAAACGCAGCTACAATGCCATCTACAGAAGACGTTTTGGCATGTGGCAAAGCCAGCCCATTCCCTACGCCGGTGGACATCATTGATTCGCGTTTCATAATGGCCGCACGCATGCCGTCAAAATCAGCAATGTCGGGGTGATCTTCGAGCAAATCGACCAACCGATTGAGTACTTCCTCTTTCGATTCGCCTGGCATCTGCACGCATACCGCGCCATCCTGCAACAAATCGTGGATACCCATCATGTTTGCTGTAACCATACCACCACCTCTCTTTCAAAGCCAGAACCATAACCTGACCGTAAAACGCGCTTTACGGCCGGCTACGAAATACGAATTACATCCATTGAAGTTCGGCCTTAACCTGCCTTCAGCGCTACCGGATTCGAGGAAGATTTGATTAAGGTACAGTGGGCAGTAGCCCTTTCAACGCCATCACACCTACATGACGTCGGATTCTACCTCGCGTAGCCGCTTCTCAACGGCATGCATATCATCGGGCAGCGGAGAGGTAAAATCAACCTCTTCGCCGGTATGCGGGTGTTTGAACCCCAGCGTCAAGGCATGGAGGGCCTGACGGGGCATCATTTTAAATATATTGGCAAAGAAAGCACGCCGGCGAGCAATTTGGGGACCGTACTTGACGAGTTTACCTCCATACGTTTCATCCCCAAGAATCGGGTGACCAAGATTTGCTGCATGTACACGGATTTGATGTGTACGCCCCGTTTCCAACCTGAAATGCACCTTTGAGATATACCCAAATCGGTCTACCACTTCGTAATTGGTAATTGCATGCTTCCCTTTGGTTGGCGACACTACAGCCATCTTTCGCCTGTCACGGGTATCTCGCCCAATATTGGCTTCAATCCGGCCAACTGTTTCGTCGGGTGCACCCCATACAAAGGATACATATTGGCGGCGAGTTGTCCGATTGGCAAACTGCCTGGAAATCGCCCCATGGGTTTCATTGTCTTTTGCAATCACCAACAAACCCGACGTGTCTTTATCCAATCGGTGAACAATCCCCGGGCGCACATCTATCTGCTCCGCCGACTGTGGTTTTGCATTGACGGTAGACAGACCAATAGCATCTGGCTGCGTTATTGTATCCGGATCGAACGTGTAAGCCGTCTGGCCCAGGTAGTACAAAAGCGCATTGACCAGGGTGCCGGTTCGGTTGCCATATGCAGGGTGTACAACCATGCCCGGAGGCTTGTTTACAATAAGGAGGTACTTATCCTCATATACTATATTAACCGGAATGTCTTCAGGCGCCGCTTCAATGGGCGGTGGCCGCTCCAGCGTGCATTCGATAACGTCGTTGGCGAGCACTTTGGTTGATGGCTTCTTAACCACAACCTCATTGATTTTCACGCGCCCTTCCTTCATGCCCTTTTGCACTTTCGAGCGGGTCACGTTGGCCAGGAACCGAGTGATGTATTGATCAACGCGTTGGTCCTCGGCATAGCCTGCGGGCACGTTCAGCGTGATGATGGTTTCAATTTTATCCGGTTCCATTAATCGCTTTCTTCCGGGTTAGGCAGAGCACGTTAGACCGGGTACTGGGCAAGAAGTTTTTCCAATGCACGAAGCACCTGTTCAACTTCTGCTGACGTATTGTAATAGGTTGGCGAAAACCGCAAGAGGCCGTTACGAACAGCTATATGAATCCCTAGTTGCTTCAACGCCTCATAGACCGTATCAGCATCAGGGTGCCTGGCAGCCACAATACCAGCGTGGTGCTGCGCAGAGGATTCACCATATAACGTAAAGCCAAGTGTTTTCAAGCCGTGTTGCAGCAGCCGCATATGATGCAAGACCTGGGCTTCACACCACGCCGGCCCCGCATCTAAATAAAACCCCAGTGCAGCATCCAGCGCTGCAATGCCGGTTGCGTTTTGTGTGCCAAGTCGAAAACGACGGGCATCGTCGTAAAACGAAAGCTCGTAATCGATAAGGTGCTCCCAGTCAATGGGCCCATGCAGCCAGCCGGCCCTTGGCCTGAGCTGCTCCAGCAAAGGTTGCGCAGCGTACACCAACCCGATCCCCTGCATGGCCATGAGCCATTTGTGCCCACCAGTTGCAAGGAAATCAATATGACTGGATTCGACATTTATTTCTAACGCACCTAGCCCCTGAATTGCATCGACGCAGAACAATACATCGTGCGCCTTGCAGAGCCGGCCCAACGTGTCAAGATCAGCCTTGAAGCCGGAGAGAAACTGCACCCAACTCACTGAAAGGAGGCGCGTTTTTGGTGTTATACAGGCTGCTACATCTTCCAGCGTAAACGTGCCTTCATGGTGTGGAATAAAACGAACCTGTACGCCTTTACTTTGCAGCTGCATAAACGGGTAAACGTTGGCAGGAAACTCACAGCCAGGAATCAGAATTTCGTCACCGGCTTCCCACGCAAGGCCGTGCGCCAGTATGTTGAGGCCGGCTGATGTATTCGGCACAAACTCTACCTGTGAAGCCTCAGTATGCAAGACGGCTGCAGCTTTGTCCTTCACACTGTCGATCACCGGCAGGAAATCAAAATAATTCTCAATATTGGTTAAATGCCGTTCCTCAACCAGCGCATCGATAGCAGCTCTCACATGGCTACCAATGGGAGACAGTGCCGCGTGATTCATATAAACAAGGCCGTCTGTATGCGGGAAGGCGTGCCTGACTTTTGTGATGTCCATCATCTTCGGGTTGTTTTGCGCCGCAATGTACGGCCTATGTATTGCCCGATACAAGCCAGAGCAGCGGGAATATTACTGGTGGGAATGTCAGCAGCGGTAGAACTGCTTACCGGCAAGCTGGCGAACAAACCCTTTAAACTCCAGGCTCAGCAGGTACACCAGGGCTGTTGATACGTCAACCGCTGCTGCATCACAGAGTGCATCGATATGTCTTGGCTCTTCACCCAACAAATCGTATAACCGACGCTCTATCCCCTGTAGCTGCGCAGCGTTGTCGATTGCAGTCTTTTTTCGTACATCCTGACCATTGCTGCTTACCGCCTCTGAAACCACGCCCAATTCGTCAAGCACATCATCAACAGAATGCACCAGTTTGGCCTGACCGCCAGCAATGAGCCCATGGCACCCAGCTGCAGTCTGGCTAAAAATTGAACCAGGCACAGCAAAGACCTCTCGATTTTGCTCCAGCGCCATGCGCGCTGTAATTAAGGCGCCCCCTTTTTCAAATGCTTCAACAACAAGGGTGCCCAGCGACAACCCGCTGATGATGCGGTTACGCTTGGGGAAGTTTGCTGCATCTGGTTTTGCGCGCAACGGCAACTCCGATACAAGCGCACCTTGCAATACCAGTTGACGCGCAATTTCCATGTGTTTTGCCGGATAAATGCGATCAATACCTGAGCCAAGTACGGCCACAGAACACCCGCCGGCTTCTAAGGCAGCGCTATGGGCAGCGCCATCAATACCGTAGGCGAGCCCACTCAAAATCACAAACCCCCGGGAAGCCAGTTCTTTTGCAAAATGGGTTGCGGCGCGCAGTCCGTATGCGGATGGCCGACGGGTGCCCACAATTGCCACAGCAGGTTTGTCAAGCACACTGGCATCACCACGCATCCACAGAAAGGCCGGCGGGTCATAAATCGTATGGAGCAACCGGGGATATCTATCATCCCAGAACGGCAACAGCAAAGCTTCTGCCCGGCCGGCCCAACGAAATTGCTCGTCAACAGCGGGATACTGATTGAACTGAACAATTGCTTTTGCCAGGCCAGGCCCAATCCCTTTTACTTCAAGGAGAGTATGGAAAGACGCGTTGAGCACATCTTGCGCAGTACCAAAGTATGCAACCAATTGTCTTATTTTCCCGGCGCCAACACCGGGGACCATCGACAACGCTAACAAAGCGCGGCGATCCGCGCCATCCGTTTCTCCTAAACCCATCCTGTTGCTACGCACCTAAATTCGTCAGAATAACAGGGCAGCTTTGCAGGAAGCTTCTATTATCGCGCCCGTTCTTTCTCTAGACGTTCCCAGAGGGTATTGCGTAACCTGTCGAGCCCCATTTGTGCAACAGAACTGATAGGCAGCATTTCAACAGGCTCTTCCATGCCGTCTTCGATGAGTTGCACCAGCACTTCCAGATCTTCTGGTGGCATGAGATCTATTTTTGACAACGCGATGATGCGCGGCTTACTCGCAAGGCGTTCATTAAATGCTTCAAGTTCTTTTTTCAGCACCTGGTAAGAGCCGATCGGATCAGGATCCGTAACGGGGATAACAAACAGCAATACCGCATTGCGCTCGATGTGTTTGAGAAATTGAATGCCAAGCCCCTTCCCCTTGTGTGCACCTTCAATAATGCCGGGAATATCTGCCATGACAAATGACTGGTAGTTTGCTACTTGAACAACACCCAGATTGGGCACAAGCGTTGTAAACGGGTAATCAGCTACTTTGGGCTTTGCAGCAGAAATCGCAGAAATCAACGTGCTTTTGCCGGCATTCGGAAACCCAACCAGCCCCACATCTGCAAGCAGTTTTAATTCGAGGATGATGTTACGCTCCTCATTGTCCTCACCGGGCTGCGAGAACTTGGGCGCTTGTCGCACAGAAGACTTAAAAAAGGCATTCCCTTTACCACCGCGCCCTCCTTTGACGAGCACAACTTCCTGCCCGTGCTCTCCCACTTCACCCAGCACCTCATTTGTATCACGGTCTTTTGCGATTGTCCCAATTGGCACACGCAAGATGATATCGTCTCCATCTGCCCCCGTCATGTCTCGGGAGCCACCAGATTTCCCGGGGCCGGCAAAGTGGTGCCGGTTGTACCGTAGGTCCAGCAAGGTATAGAGTTGCTTGTCGCCATGCAGGATGACAGAGCCGCCCTTCCCTCCATCACCGCCATCTGGTCCGCCGTGTGGATTGTACTTCTCACGGCGAAATGACACACAGCCACCGCCTCCCTTGCCACTGCGCACCAAAATGGTCACGTAATCCACAAACTTCATTTCTATTTCCTCAGGAGATCCTAGCGATCAGTTAGACGTAGTATGGTGATTCTATCAAGCGCCGGCATCGTTGGCCGGCTTCCCTGAATGTAAGGATTAAGACAGGTTCTCCCGGCAAAATCCCATGAAGAACGTCATTATTTACACAGATGGTTCCTGCAGCGGCAACCCGGGTCCCGGAGGCTGGGCTGCTTTGCTGATCTTTGGCGAGCATAAAAAGGAATGCATGGGTGCTGAAGCTGAGACAACCAACAACCGCATGGAGCTTCGCGCCGCCCTCGAAGGCATGTTATCCCTCAACGAAGCGTGCCGTATAAAACTGCACACCGACAGCGCTTATTTGTGCAATGCGTTCACGCAAGGCTGGATCAAAAAGTGGCAAAAAAATGGCTGGCGCACCGCAAGCAAAAAACCAGTTGAGAACCAGGACCTCTGGCAAAAACTGATTGTGCAGAACAACCGCCACGACGTTACATGGGTTAAAGTAAAAGGACACGCAGACGACGAATTCAACAACCTTGTGGATGGCATGGCTGTCGCTGTGAGAAAGGAAAAGTTTGGGGTATAGGGTTATTTAGGTGTTTTTGTGTGGTCGTTTTTTCGTGGGGTCGTTTGATTAAGATCTGCAACCACGAAAACCCGATATCACGAAAACCCGATATCACGAAAACCCGATATCACGAAAACCCGATATCACGAAAACCCGATATCACGAAAACCCGA
>JBCCIM010000158.1 GCA_039111535.1 Bacteroidota bacterium
CCCGAACTTACTCTTTATTGGTTTTTCAGGAAAAACGGACGATGATACCGACCAGCATAATATCATGTTCAGGTATCCGGCGTATAACTGGAAAAAAACCATGCGGGAACCATATGAGATGCGAAACCGATTTTGGTGGCGATCAGCGACATATAAGCAGGGAGACAATTCGTCGTTCGGTGACCCTACCAGATCTCAGTTCTTTGCTCCAGATGGCCCATATTCGCGAGGGTTGTCCTTCCCGTATCGAGACATAAAACCAGATGTACAACCGCCGCGTGCATACTGGATGACTAAAGAGACGGATACATACATCGTGGTCCTGGCAATAGACTTTTTGTATGAATCACCGAAAAATATTTTCACTAAAAAGATTAATGATTTACGCCTGCTCTTAAATTAATTACAAGCCCCCCAGTCAAATACAGTTATGAGCTTTGCGCCGACGAGTCTAAACGCTTCGTCATGATGTAGATTCGTTTTCTGAAGCAGATTTTCTGTTGTTTGCCCAGGTTTCAATGTTTTCGCGGATGAACTCGCCCAGGTCCTCTATCTCTTTGGCGGAGTCTTTCCAGAATTCTTTGAACGAGTCGTTGTCGAAGGCAGCACCATAGATTTTACCCCAGGGAGAGCCGGCGTGCTTGATTTCATCTTCGAAGTAGGCAGCCAGTTGTCGGCATGCCATGGCAACGACCGAGAGCGCATCATCGTCTGCCAGCGGCTGAAATACAGTGTTTACGGTATCATCCAGCTCTGATAGGCGCGATAGCACCCGGTTGTATTGAGCAACGGTGTACGCGCGTGTTTCTTCTTCACTGCCAGACCAACTCGATTGTTGCGCCATCCGCGATGTTTTGCGCAGGACGTTGACCAACTTTGCAATTTCTTGCTCCTTTTCCATAGCTACGTTATCCGTTTTGTTCAATTCCCGAGAAAAACCACATCATACCAGGCAGCAGCGCCATAGATGACCAGTTTTGTCTGTTTTGCAAGTACTCGATCAACTGCCCTGCCATATCTCGTGCGGCCACCCTGACCATGCCTACTGAAGCTTTATTCGAAAGCGGCTTAAACTTGGCCCCCAGATCGACATCCAGTTCCACGAGACGCGAGCGGATGTTGTTGTACTGTGCTACGCAAAACAGACGCGTCTCCTCGCCCTCATTGTGTAGCAGGGCGAAGCCGGCATCGTTCATTATCTGATGCAGCATATACACCAATTTTTTTATCGATTTCTCCATGCTTCGTCAGCCTTGTCCAATCTTTTGATTTCTTCAAGCAGGAGCGCCTTTCCTTTATAAATGCGCCATTTAACGGTTGAAAGCGGTACATCCAGAAACGAGGCAATTTTCTTCAACGGGATGGCATCAAAGAATCGCATCTTCATTACCATGCTGTAGTCTGCCGGCAGTGCATCGAGTGCTAGACTGATGCGCTCATCTTCATCAGATTGTACTGCAGGCATTGTAATTGCGCTGAATTGCTCGAGCAGGTAAACATCCATCGGCATTTGCCTCGCGCGTTGCACACGCGTTTTTTGACGATGTCGCAGTGCACGGTGCCTGGTGATCACCATAAGCCAGGAAGCAAATTTCTCAGGGTTATCAATTCCTGGCAGTGACTTAAAGGCAAGCAGCCATGCATCCTGCGCGATATCGTCTGCATCTGCCTGGCCGGCGATCGATGTGGCCAGCCGGATCACCGGTTGCCGATATCGCCTTACCAGCTCGTCAAATGCTTGCAAATCACCCAGAATCGCTGCTACAACGAGCACCTCGTCTTGTATTGCCTCCTTGTCGTTTTCCATTCAAGCAATCTGGAACACAGGTTCAGCAAAAAGCAATTGGTTATTCAACCCACCACTTCTCCTGCTGTAACCTACTTCTCCTATATAGATACCTCTAATGCCCAAAAAGTTAGTAGTCCATCAATTTTTTTTGCTTCTAGAATAATTCAAGACAGTATAAACATATGTTTTTAAAGGACTTGCATCCTGCTTATTGCATAGAAAGGGTGAAGAGGTAGTCTAAATCGAATCGATATAGTTATATTCAGGGTTATAGAGAAGCTGGATTATGATATAAAGATCCAGTGCGTAGAGACGAAGCATACTAATTGAAAAGCTGTTCCCGATTCACCACCCCGTGCTCACTCCGTCAGCAAATCGGGATCGGCCATCTTCTCTTACCTGTTCGAATATTCCAACCGTGTCGATAAATAAACCAATGAACAAAGCAGCATCTGGTGCGCAAACGCTTATAGATATACTCCGTTGGCGAGCGACCAACCAGTCAGACAAACTGGCGTACACTTTTCTGAAAGATGGTGAGGAAATCGCTGAGCAACTCACTTATGCAGAACTGGATACCAAAGCGCGTGCTATCGCTGCGCACCTGCTTGCACAAAATGGCACCGGCGAACGGGCCCTTTTGCTGTATCAGGCTGGTCTTGAATACATTGCATCCTTTTTTGGATGCCTCTATGCCGGCGTTATTGCCGTACCGGCTTACCCACCCCGCAAAAACCGCTCTATGGAGCGCATTACCGGTATCGTCTCTGACGCAAATGCCAAATTTACCCTGACGACGCGTCAGATTGGCAACGATATTGAGCGCCGCTTCTCCGAAACACCAGAACTTTCAGACCTCGACATCATCGCTACCGATGAACTGCCCCTTGATGCAGCTGCTGTTTGGGCAGAACCCGATGTAAACAGCGACTCACTCGCGTTTCTCCAATATACCTCAGGCTCAACCGGATCGCCCAAAGGGGTGATGGTTAGCCACGGCAACCTCTTGCACAATGAGTTGCAGATTGCCGACGCATTTGGCACCCATAGCGAATCCACCGTTGTAGGCTGGCTCCCGCTCTATCATGATATGGGCCTGATCGGCAATGTGCTCAACCCCCTTTTCCTGGGCTACCCATGCTATCTGATGGCACCGGTTGCATTCCTGCAGAAGCCCGTACGTTGGCTCGAGGCAATTTCCAAGTATGGTGCAACCATCAGTGGCGGCCCGAATTTCGCTTACGATCTTTGTGCGCGCAAAATCTCAGATGAACAGTTGGCCGGCCTCGACCTGTCTACCTGGAATCTTGCCTTTAACGGTGCTGAGCCGGTACATCCGGAAACCTTGAAGCGGTTTACCGACCGCTTTGGCAAAGCCGGCTTCAGCATGGAAGACTTCAACCCTTGCTACGGCCTGGCAGAGGGCACCCTGTTTGTAGCTTCCAACAAAAAGAACTCCGCTATCCGCGTAAAAGAAGTTAAAGCGGCTTCACTCGAGCAAAACGTTGTGGAAGCTGCCGGCGAAGGCGATGACGTGCGGGCGCTGGTTAGCTGTGGTGTGCCCTGGGAAAACCAGACCATCAAAATTGTAGACCCAGAAGCCCAGACGCTTTGCCAGGACGGCACGGTCGGGGAAATCTGGGTATCCGGTAAAAGCGTAGCCAAAGGCTACTGGGGACGAGAATCTGTTACAGCACGGACGTTCAACGCATCCATTAAAAATGCCAACGGGCAAACTTTCCTTCGTACAGGCGACCTTGGCTTCGTTAGCGACGGGCAGCTGTATGTAACAGGCCGGCTGAAAGACCTCATCATCATCCGCGGTCGCAACCACTACCCGCAGGATATCGAGTATACGGTTGAGTCAAGCCATGAAGCCCTTGAACAAGGTGCTTGTGCTGCCTTTTCTTTCGATAGTGACGGAGCCGAGCGCCTTGGCATTGCCATTGAAGTGCGCCGTGTACACATGAAAGGTCTGGACGCAGACGCTGTAATTAAAGCCATTCGCAAAGCAGTCTCAGAAAAACATGAACTGCAAGTAAATGCGGTTGTACTGCTCAAGCCGAAGAGCATTCCCAAAACGTCTAGCGGCAAAATCCAGCGACATGCCTGTAAAGTCGGATACCTCACCGATACCTTGAAGGCTGTAGACAGCAACACGCTTGAATTTGTAGACAGCGACGATTCAGACGCAGCGGAAGCATTCCTCGACCGGGGCGCACTCGCAGCGCTCCCTGTTGCAGAACGGAAAACACTCGTATCGTTTTTCCTGCAACAGCTGGTTTCGAAAGCCCTCAAAATGAACGTGTCTGACGTTGACCCCAAACAGTCACTCAGCACGCTCGGTATGGACTCGCTTGACACCATCGAGCTCAAACTGGAAATCGAACGCCACCTCAAGGTATCCGTCCCCATGGATGAAGCGCTGAATGACATGAGTGTCGTTGAGCTTGCGGGCAAGCTTTCTTATCAGTTCTCTGCAGCAAGTGAGTTGGAAGAAGCACCCAAAACAGAAGTGGTTATCAAAGACCTGTTCGAGAAGTGTGACGAAGAAGGCGGATACTTTGGTAAATACCGACTGCAGAAAGACAACTACTTTACCCAACCTAAACTCGAGGGTACGCCGGCACCCCGGATGAAATTCCAGGGCCGCGACGTAATTGTCTGGTCGATCAACAACTATCTTGGTCTCATCGGCGAAGAGCGGATTCACAAGACCGCCATGGAATCCGTACAAAAACACGGGCTGTGGTCCCCAATGGGCTCCAGGATGCTCACGGGTAACACCGATCGCCACCTCGAATTGGAGCGCCGGCTGGCTTCGTACCTGCACAAAGAGGCTTCCATCGTCTTCAACTTTGGTTACATGGGCGTGATGGGTACCATCGACGCAGTGACAGATGGTAACGACACCATCATCATAGACAGCCTCTCCCATGCCTGTATTGTAGATGGTGCGCTGATTGCATCTGGCGGGAAGCAGTTCCGTGTCTTCCGCCACAACGACATGGAGAGCCTCGAGAAACAACTCAAGGCAGCCAACGAAAATCGCAAAGGCGGTGTCCTGATTATCACCGAAGGCGTATTCGGGATGACAGGAGATATTGGCAAGTTGGACGAAATCTGCGTGCTCAAAGAGAAGTACAATGCACGCCTGTTTGTAGATGATGCACACGGCTTTGGTGTGATGGGCCCTACAGGCGCCGGCGTTGGCGAATTCCTTGGTGTGCAGGATAAAATTGATCTGTACTTCGGCACCTTTGCAAAATCATTTGCCGGCATTGGCGGCGTAACCGCTGGTGACGACAAGGTAATCGATTACATCAAATACAACGCAAGAACCAACATCTTCGCCAAGAGTCTGCCCCTACCCTACGTGGAAACGATGTTGACCACGCTGGACTTCATTGAGAACGGCGATGAATACCGTAACCGGATGTGGCACGTAGCACGCAGGCTCCAGGAAGGATTGAGCGCGCTCGGCTTCAACATCGGCGACACCCAGTCGCCCATCACCCCGGTATATGTGCCGGCTGGTGATGAAGAGACCGCAACGCGTGCAATGCGGCTTCTACGTACAGAATATGGTATATTCGTTTCTGCGGTGACCTACCCCGTAGTACCCCGCGGTGTTGTGCTGTTCAGGTTGACTTCTTCGGCCTCCCACACCGATGAAGACATTGACATCACACTGGATGCATTCAAAAAAATGCGTGATCAGTTGAACCTGAACACCAACGAAACCAATACTCCTGTTACCGGAGACCTGGTCGAACCCACTAAGTAATCCTCGACGTGTCTTCGGCGCGGCCTGAAAACAGCGATATATTTTTTTAATTGACGGGCCTCGGGTGTACAGTATCACCCGAGGCACCGGCTGTTTTGTATGCCGTGCCATGCACAACTGATCTTATCCCATGAGCTTCATAATTAGCGGCATCCAACAGATTGGCGTTGGCATTCCTGAGGTCCACAAAGCGTGGGCCTGGCACCGTAAACACTTCGGCATGGATGTCCCTGTGTTTGAAGAGCAAGCAGAAGCCGGCCTCATGACGCCTTATACAGGCGGTGTCGTGCAAAGCCGGCATGCCGTAATGGCGCTGAATATGGCCGGCGGTGCCGGGATGGAGATCTGGCAATACACAAGCCGGCAAACGGCTCCCCCAACGGTAAAAACAGAGCTCGGTGATTATGGCATTTACATCACCCGTATCAAAAGTAATGATGTTGAAGCTGCCTATACATGGTTTAAAGCGCAACCCGTCAAATTACTGAGTGAACTGGTTCGCGACCCCGCCGGCCAGTCTCATTTTTTTGTTGAAGATCCCTACGGCCTGATTTATCAGGTTGTACCCGGTACCAGCTGGTTTACGCCCCCCCAACATCACACAGGCGGGCCATCAGGTTGCATGATTGGCGTTTCTGATATCGATCGCGCAAGAACGCTCTACAGTGACTTGCTCGGGTACGACGAAGTGGTGTACGATGAATCGGGTACGTTTGACGATCTAGCTGGCGTATCAAACGGTACCCCTGTTAAGGTTCGTCGTGTTTTACTACGACATAGTAAGCCGCGAAAAGGCGGATTTAGCCGACTTCTGGGGGCAAGCGAACTGGAGCTCGTCAAAGTATACGACCGCGTACCGAAACCCATATTCAAAGACCGTTTCTGGGGAGACCTGGGCTTTATTCACCTCTGCTTTGACGTCCGCGGAATGGATGCGCTCGAAAAGGCGTGCCAGGAGAAAGGCTTCAACTTCACGGTTGATAGCATGAATACCTTTGATATGGGTGAAGCAAGCGGACGATTCAGCTATATCGAGGACCCCGATGGCACCCTCATCGAGTTTGTGGAAGCGCACAAAATGCCCATCATGAAAAAATGGGGATGGTACCTCAACCTGAAAGACCGCGACCCGGAAAAGCCCCTGCCCAACTGGATGCTAAAAGCACTGCGCTTCAGCCGGGTTAAAGAATAACACAGAAATCAGGTTACTGTTACAGGATGCTCCAGGGGCACGTTGTACAGATACCCTTTCTCATTGTGTGGAATGGCGTCTGGTTGTGTGTTGCCGGCTTCGTCTGTTGCAACCGTACTTAGCATATGGCTTCCAGCCGGCGCATCCCACAAAAACTCAAAACGACGCCACGCATACTTGATGGGCGGATCAATAAACTGCGCTTCCTGCCAGGCTCCTTCTCCTGTACGCCACTTTACAGATGCAACAGGTGCATGCGGGGAATAAGCATACCCGCGAATCATGTGGTGCCCTGCCTTTAAATCAGCGGGCCAGGGCAAAATGAGCGTGCTCTTGATAGACTGGCTAGTAGCGACTCTTCCTTTTGACTTACCTTCAGCCGGATAATCGTCTCCGATCAATACGTATGACGTGGTGTTATTCCGGCTCCACACCCGCTCCGTTGTAACCACAATATTGCCCAGCCATTTGATGTTTGCACTACCGACCCAACCAGGCACGATAGCTCGAAGCGGAAATCCATGGTCTTGAGGTAACGGCGCGCCGTTCATCTGGTAAGCCAGAATGGTATCCGGGTCGAGCGCCTTGGCAACAGGCAAGGGGCGGCGAAAGCCACCTTCAGGAGATTCCTGGTCGAGTCCTATAAGCTGAACGTCCACAGCTTCCGGCTTAATACCGGCGCGTTGCAAGACTTCACGGAGCGGTACCCCCGTCCAAATCGCCATCCCAACGCCTCCTCTTGTCCACTGTGTGCCCCGTGCCGGCTGCCCCATGGCAGAGCCAAAAAATGCACGCTGATTCCCACCACATTCGATATACGCATACACCGATCTACTCGGCATATTTTTGATTTCATCAAGCGAAAAACTTAAAGCATCGGCAACCCCTTCACCGCCTACTTGCAAGTTGTAGTCTGCTGGGGCAATAGCGATGCTCTGGGAGTTATTACGGACAAAAAACTGATCATTGGGGGTGATAAATCCGCCAAGATTTTCGATTTTTGCTTCGAGGTTGTTGGTGCCGTGTTGTATAAACGGAGAGGTGTCTTTAAAAAAAGCCGGAGGGAATGCCTCATCTTCCGGGGAATCATCAGCCGGCTCACAGCCCTGCCCGAGGATCAGCGCGCTTCCGGCGCCGGCAACTTTGAGAAAGGATCTGCGAGATTGTTTTTGCTGATGTAGCCCAACAGCGGGATCGGCTTCGGGGTTGGTCATGAATACAAAACGGGCTAAAATGAACGGGTTTGCAGCTGACCAAAAATAGAAAACAAGTCAGCCAGAAACCAGCACACTTTAGCCCGTTACAGATCTACCAGCATTGCGCCATATAGGTGGCAAGGATAAACATCATCAGGTTGACGCCAAGAATGGTGAGCAGGCAGTTCCAGCCGGCATAATTGTCTTCGGATGGCCCTGTATAGGTTCTATCTTCGGTCTCCATTACTCGTCAACTGTTGATACTGGGAATATCGCTGCGGATCCGGGTGATCTTCATAAAAATGGATACCCTCAATTCCCCGCGGATTTCACGTGTTCCGGAATCTCACAGGTGTCACGGTGATTCGTATCCGCCAGTGAAATCATTTTCCAGCCATCTGCTCCTTTAAAAAATTGCACAGAATTAACGCCGCAATGACTGAAAGTATCGCCAAGATAGAACGCAAAGTTCATCCACGCTGAGGCAAGGCGGTCATCTACTTTGATATCGACATTCCATATGCGTTCGTCCCATACTTTATCCGTAGGCCTTCCTACGGCTTCTACAAATGCTGAAACCGGCGTATTGCCCAAACGCGGTTTACCTTCCCGGTCAACACCAGCGCGATGCAGAGATGCACCCTCAGCAAAAACAGAAGCCACCATGTCTGCATCGCCAGCACGCATACCATCGAACAAGTTGTCGATTACCTGACGCACTGCTTTAATCTCTGCATCAGCTGCCGGCTCCTTGTCATAAGGCATCGGCTTTGGTGGCGGTGGGGGCTGTGGTGTAGTTTGTGCCGTAAGCTGCATGGATGGCAACAAAAACATGCTGAGCAGCAGGCCGCAACCTACTGACTTAACGCGTGACGAGAAGTTGATTGAATAGCACATTAATTCGCTGTGTTTGGGTGATCTCTTATGGTACTTAATAATAAAACGGAACGATACACTATTTAGTATACCACTTCTTTTCGTGTTGTAGTAGGGAATATGGCCTCATAAGTTGCGCTGGGCCGCAGTAATAATCACTGCTACTACTTTACATCAAGTAATTATTAGTATATGTCCAGTTTTCATCTAGACCATGTCGGTATTGCCGTTGATAATGTACAGGACGTTCTGGACCTCTTCCAGCAGATGCTGCATGCAACGCCATACAAAAGTGAAACCGTCGCCTCCCAGGGCGTGAGAACCCATTTTATCGCTGCCGGCGACACGGCCAAAATTGAGCTCCTTGAGGCGACCACACCCGACTCCCCCATTGCCAGGTATCTTGAGCGGCACAAGGCCGGCATACACCATCTTGCATTTGAAGTTGGAAACATCAAATCTGCCTGGCGAAAATTAGAAAAGCAGGGATTTCAACTGATCGGGGACGGCCCCAGCGACGGAGCGGATGGCAAAAAGATATTCTTTGTCCACCCAAAACAAACCCACGGCATGCTCATCGAGTTTTGCCAATCGCAGCGTGAAACGATTGAACCGGTAAAGGTCCCGTTTCGCGAAGGCCATCTTGCCGCGTACGCGCTTGGGGACAAAAAAAATCCTCCGCTCGTGCTTTTGCATGGCGCTGCTGGTTGTTTGGCGATGGAGCTTGAGCCGCTCGCGCGCCGGCTCAGCAAACACTACCGCATTTACACAGTCGACTTCACAGCCCACGGTCAATCTGATCCCCTGCCCAACCAGGACTTTACGCCGGCCCTCTTCATAGACAATGTGGCAACCATTTTTGACTACTTCGAACTCGCTGAAGCCAACCTCTTTGGCTTTTCGCTCGGCGGGTTTGTGGCCCTCTCCTATGCCCACGCAAACCCGGACCGGGTACGCCGGCTTGCGGTGCACGCCACCCATGTATTTTGGGATGAAGCGCTGGTTGAGACGATGTTGACCAGACTGGATTACGAAGGCATCAAGCAGGCCAGTCCTGATCTGGCACGTTACCTGGAACAAATGCACGGAGAGGACAACTGGGCCTCACTTTTCGAGCGCACCAAACAGTATACCTTACAAATCCCGACGTTCGATGCAGCATACACCCACGTACGTGATGTCACAACACCTACCCTGGTAAGTGCCGTAGACGAAGACGATTTGTTTTCTGTAGACTCTCCCGTGGGATTGCATAAAATGCTGGCAAACAGCAACCTGGCAATTATACCCGGGAAACGGCATGCACTTCAGAATGTGAACCTGGACTTGTTTGTACCCCTCCTACGCCGGCATTTTGGACAGGCTATTGTAAGGTCGTAAAATAACCTTGTTCGTTCACCGGATATCTGTTTCTTCAAAGTGTTTATAGCTGCACTTTAAATTCTTCGCACAACTTCGGAAAAGGCCTTGCGTTATACTACCAGCAAGTCAATCATGGAAGGAGGTTCATCTATGACTCAATTACTTCAAACCGCTATAGGTGTAGTTCAAAAACTTTCTCCTGAAAATCAAGATCGCATTGCACAATTGATGCTCAGTCTTGCGCAAGGCAATCGCCCGTTGGGTTTAGCCAAAGGAATGGGGAACGTACACCCAGATTTCAACAAAACGCTGCCTACTGAAGCATTACAACAATGGTATGGTGGTGCATTAGACGATTCAGAGTGAGCACTTACCTCCTTGACACCTGCACGTTCTTATGGCTCAACCTCGAGCCGGAAGCACTCTCTGATCGGGCACGCGAAATCTGCCAGGATATTAGAAATTCGATGTTGTTGAGCCCTGTGTCCGTATGGGAGATCGAGTTGAAGTTTAGAATGGGGAATTTGGCGCTGACAGTAGATCCACCGTCCTTTATAAGGCAATTTAGATCCTTACATCTTATCGACACTGTGCCGTTTGAAGAAGAAGATGCATTCCTACATGCTGGTCTACCCTTTCATCACAAAGATCCATTTGATCGCATGCTAATCTGTCAGGCGATAGCACGAAATATCCCTCTGCTAACGCCCGACGATAAAATCAGCAAATATGCAGTCCAGACAATCTGGTAGTGCTTGTAACATACAGCAATTTCGAAACGAGCAACATAACTTCACGACGCAACCATTTTGAGGGCTGCGGGTAGCAAAAAGCACGCGATGAATCTTGCTACCCGCACGTTTTGGCAACTACGGATAACACAACGTTAAAGAACAAACTGGCCAATTTGCCGGCCCAACCTGGTGTATACCAGCACAAGGATGAAAAAGGCAAAGTGATCTACGTGGGCAAGGCCAAAAACCTGCGCAACAGGGTACGCTCGTATTTCCAGGAAGGCCGGCCGCGCGAAGGCCGCATTGCCATTCTCATCAGCAAGATCAGGGATATAGAGCTCATTGTTACCGACACGGAAGCAGAAGCCCTGATCCTCGAGAACAACCTGATCAAAAAGCTCAAGCCGCGCTACAACGTGCGGCTCCGCGACGACAAAGCTTATCCCTTTATCTGCATCAAAAACGAGCCCATGCCGCGGATCTTCCCAACCCGCCGGGTGCAACGTGATGGCTCAAAATATTTTGGCCCCTATACGGATGTCAAAACGATGAAACTGATGCTGCAGACGATTCGGATGATTTTCAAAATTCGCACCTGCAGCCTTAATTTGCGACCAGAGCCCATTGCTGCCGGCAAATACCAGGTCTGCCTCGAATACCACATCAACAAATGCGCCGGCCCCTGCGTGGGGTATCAAGACGAGGCGTCGTACAACCAGACCATCAAACAAGTTGAGCAACTGTTAAATGGCCATACCCGCGAATTAACTTCACTGCTGGAAGATGAAATGAAACAGCTGGCGGCGGACATGAAGTTCGAAGAAGCAGCTGCCATGCGCGATCAGATTAAAGCTGTAAAAAAGTATTCCGAAAAGCAACGCATTGTAGCGCAAGACTTTGTCGACCGGGACTTGTTTGCCATTTCGATAAACCGCGAAATAGATACGGCCTGCGGGACCATGTTCAAAGTCCGCGAAGGTAAAGTGATTGGCCGGCAGTATAAATATATGAAGCCAGTCGAGGGTGTCGAAGAAGCAGACCTGATGCAGCGCTTCCTCGAAAATTATTACACAGAAGCCAACTTCTTCCCCGAAGAAGTATTACTGGCCATCATGCCTCCCTCGCGAGAACCGCTGGAAGAATTACTGACCGAGAAAAGAGGCAAGAAGACGGTACTCAAAGTGCCCGAGCGCGGGGATAAAGCGGGGTTGCTGCGATTGGTACAAGCCAATGCAAAACTGTTAATGGACGAGTATCGGTTAGAAAAAGAAAAGCAGGAAGAAGGCCGTATCCCGCATGCAGTCAAAACACTGCAATCCGACCTCTACCTCAAGGCTTTGCCACGTCATATCGAATGTTTTGATATCTCCCATCTCGCCGGCACGGGTACCGTAGCATCTTGTGTCGTGTTTGAAGATGGCCGCCCGAAAAAGAGCGCGTACCGCACCTACAAAATCAGAAGTGTGGAAGGCAAACCGGACGACTTTGAATCCATGCGCGAGGTAATTAGCCGGCGGTACAAAAAGTTGCTGGAAGAAAACGGTCCCTGGCCTGACCTTGTGGTTATTGATGGCGGCAAAGGACAGCTCTCCAGTGCCGTCACCGCGCTTAGATCAGTAGATGTCTACGGCAAATTCCCGGTTGTCGGCCTCGCCAAAAGGCTCGAAGAGGTCTTCTTTCCGGGAGATCAGGAGAGTATGCAAATCGCTAAAACCAGTGCGTCATTGCAATTGCTGCAGCGAATCAGGAATGAAGCCCACCGTTTTGCCATTACCTTTCAGCGCAAGCAGCGGGCGAAGTCTACCTTACACTCTGAATTACACGATATCCCTGGCGTTGGCGAAAAAACAGCCCGCAAGCTCTTGAAGCATTTTGGCTCTGTAAAACGGGTAAAAGAAGCGCCTTTGGAAGAACTCAAGCAACTTGTTGGTCCTTCTGTTGCCGGTAAAGTGGTAGCACATTTCAATGCCCCTGAAGCAAACAAAAGCGAAACGGATTAATCCACGTTGGGCCAGCTTTCCATTGGCAAACCTGCTTGCGCTTCAACAATCAACAATCGATTATATTTTGAGAGTCGCTCCGACTGGGTAATGGCCCCTACTTTAATCTGATGCCCCCCCCAGCCAATCGCCAGATCCGCCAGCCAGTCATCTTCAGTTTCTCCACTCCGGGCGCTAACCGTTACTTTCCATCCCGCTTGTTTCGCTATCCTGCAGGCATCAGCAGCTTCTGAGAGGGTGCCAATCTGATTTACCTTGAGCAGAAGGGCATCTGCGGCATCCATTGCCAGGGCCTTTTCGATACGATCAGGGTTTGTGCAGAGCAGGTCGTCTCCCAAGACCAGGGCATTGCCGACAATTTTCGCCTTCAGCGCCGGCCAGTGGTCCCAGTCTTCTTCAGCGAGCCCATCTTCAACACTTACAATGGGATACTTTTCGACCCAGCCGGCAACTACGTCAACCATAGCCTTGCTGTCAATTGGCGTGTCGCTTAGCCAGTAGCCTCCGTCACGATAAAAATGGCTTGCAGCTACATCTACAGCCAGCATCACGTCTTCACCCGGCCGATAGCCAGCAGCTTTGATAGCTTCAACTGCTACAGCCAGCATTTCATCTGCATTAGCAAAAGCTGGTGCCAATCCTCCTTCGTCAGCGCGTAACAGGCGATACCTGTATCGTTCTTCGGCGATGCCAGCCGCAGCGTAGTACACAGCATAAGTCATGGACAGTGCTTCATCCATATTAGCAGCTGCTGCTGGTACAACAAGCACATCCTGAATTGGCACCTGGCCGCCGGCATGTAATCCCCCACTGAACAGATTGATGGTGGGCCGGGGAATCTGAAGCGAGTCGTTGCCCATTTCGCGGGCATAGTAAGCGTACAGCGGAAGTCCGGCTTCTGCTGCACACGCCCTGCTGTAAGCAAGCGACACGGCAAGGATGGCATTGGCGCCCAGTCGCGCCTTGTTTGGTGTACCATCAAGCATGCGCAGCGTAATATCAAATGCATCCTGGTCTGCAAAAAGCTGGTTACTCAACGCCTGGGCAATCTCGCCGTTTACATGCGCAACAGCTTGCCGGCAGCCAAGTCCGCCATACCGCTGCGGATCTCCATCACGCAATTCATGTGCTTCTGCTTTTCCGCTTGAAGCCCCGGAAGGGATGGAAGCTGTACCCGTACGACCGGAAGCCAATTGGCAACCAGCCATCAAAGTTGGCCGGCCACGGCTATCAAGAATTTCCCAGGCGCGTACTGTACTTACTCGAGACATGGATTCAGGCAATTAGTTGAGCAAACGAATGGATTAAATCGGCCATCGTTGGTGGCGGATGATGCAGCATATCGCACATCAAATGCTGTTGTCTGCGCCGTGTTGCAGCATCCAGGTATTCCAAAGTTGATTTACCGGCTACACGGGCAAGCATACAGGCCAGGGTATGACGAACAGCACGGGTTTCACTGCTCGCAAACCAGAAATGGTTACGGGCTTCAGCAGCATATTGCTGCCAATAGTGCGCCGCAGCTTCGCGCAACTGCGAACGGTGTGCCGGCATGTGGTGCATTTTACTGAGCAAATGCGTCATTGAAAACCCGACATCAAAAGCAGGATCGCCGAGATGAATAACTTCATGATCCAGTAATACCATCTGCCCATTTCGTATCAAAACGTTTTTCGGACTGTAGTCGCCGTGCACCAGGGTAACCTGGTGCTTCTGCGTGTCAGCAACGAGTTGATGCAGGAACGTTGCTGCTTCAGGTACCTGCGACGCAGTGTATCTGTAATATGGATCCAGGCGCAACGAGTCAAAAAAACCAAGGCCCCGGAGCACCCCATCAACGGGATAATCTGCCGGACTGAATGCGTGAATAGCGGCAAGACTACGTCCAAACTGCTGCACAATATCCAAATTGATCGTACCCGCAAGCAGGTCTGTTTTCCAGTTGGTATGAGGCATCGCGATGGCTTCCATGCCCAGCACGTGATGGGCGCGGTCTTCAAAGAGCAGCGCCGGCACTGTGCCTTGTGACACCAGATCAGCCAGCAAGCGCATCCCTTCAGCTTCTCTGAAGATGCGTGACGGATCACTGAACCAATCCGTTTTAACGCGCAATTTAGCAAGGGCCTGTTTGACGACCATCCCCTGCTGCCCCGGCACCTGTACAAGCACAGTTCGATTGGAAACGCCGCCGGCAAGCACGGTCACTTCTGGCATCTCGCCGGCTTTCAAATACCCTCGAGTACGCAGGTAATCAACAAGCTGGGCACCGGATTCGATGTTCAATGTCTTTGGCACCTTCACAGATGGAGATTCAGATAACAAAGGTGATGCGAACCGTAAGCCTCACGTGACAATCGGCATTCGACAATCGGCATTCGACAATCGGCATTCGACA
>JBCCIM010000159.1 GCA_039111535.1 Bacteroidota bacterium
CAGGTAGCGTGGAAAGCGATTCAACCCGTGGGAGTAGATGCCGTCACAGCTTGCTTCAGCAAATAGGCGAGCAGAAAGCGCAGCACGCGCTGGCTCAAATCCTCGCTGTTCCAATACCCTTTCCAAAACGGTTTTCATTTCATCAAAAGCTACCCGCATAACATCCTCTATCAAGCCAATAATCTGGTTCAAGTACTCCGTATCAATACTTTGTCTATTACTCCTGCCGTTTGGTTAATCCAGGTCAATCATCGCCTTCACAACGCCGGCATCTCGATCCAACCAGTCAGGGAATGTCGCGATCATATCGTCAAACGCTGCGCGGTGGGTAATCCAGGGCGTAAGATTGATGTGCCCCGCTTCCAACATTCTAATCACGTAAGCAAAATCAGCTGCAGTGGCATTCCTGCTGCTCATCAAGGTCAACTCTTTGCGGTGGAATTCTGGATTATGGAATGCTATATCTCCGAGCACAAGCCCAACGAATACAAGCTTGCCTGCCGTCCCTACAAGTTCAAAAGATTGATGCATGGAACGACTGCTACCCGTGGCATCAAAAACGATGTCGGGCATCGCACCGTTCAGGAGCTCACGCAACTGCGCTACAGGATTTGCAGTGGGCGCCACACATGTTGAAATACCAAGAAACTCTTCGCAGAATGCGCGGCGACTGGGGTCGAGCTCGAACACAACGGGCTCTGCCCCTGCGAGCTTAACAAACTGGCTGACTGATAATCCGATAGGCCCGGCGCCGACAACGAGCACTTTATCCTGAACTTTCACCGCCGCTCGCGAAACTGCATGCGCACCAATCGACAACATTTCCACCAATGCAAGATGTTCAAGCGGCAGCACATCTGACCGGTGCAACTTGCCAGCGGGTACAACAAGTGACTCCGCCATACCACCGTCTTCATGCACCCCCAACACAATGAGCTGTTCGCAACAATTGGTTCTGCCGGAGATACAGGCGGGACACTTTCCGCAATTCAAATAAGGCTCAACTGCGCAATAATCACCAATAGCTATCCCGGTCACACCTTTCCCCACCTCCGCCACTTCAACCCCAAGTTCATGCCCCAGCACGCGCGGGTACTTAAAAAAAGGCTGGTCTCCTTCAAACGCGTGCAGGTCCGTCCCGCAAACGCCTATTCGCCGGATTTTAACGCGTGCTTCGCCGGCAGCACATGCACGAATGCTCTCGCGCGCTTCAGCAACAAACCGTCCGGGTTCTTGCAACACAATCGTTTTCATCAGGCAGTGGTCTGGGATTAAATACTTAAAAAGAGAAACAGGCTGAACACTTACATCGCATCCAGATTGGCACCAATATCAGGAGGTTCACAAAACCAAGTCAAAGCTTCGTCTACGGAGAGCCCTGCTGGAAATTCAGCCACATTGGGATGCGTCTCCTTAAAATGCGTGAGCATGAGTTGTTGCATTGCCTGTAACACAACTTCGTTTTCAGGCCGGCCGGCCACATCATGCTGCTCATCTGGATCATCTTCAAGATTGTAAAGCCGGTGCAATAATCCGGATGGAGGCAGCCCTGTGGCATACCCCTGGCCAAGGTCGCGTTTCCCGCTGGTGAATATGTACTTCCAGGTGTCGGTACGGACCATCGCCTTATTATCCGCGAGAAATTCTGCAAAAACATAGCCTTTATGCGTTTCAGCATCTCCCGCTAATACAGGCAACAAGCTTTCTCCCTGAAGCCCCTCCATTGGAGGCAATTCCAACACATCCAATACAGTCGGTACCAGGTCAACGAGTTCCGAAAGGGCATCAGTAATCCGCCCCGGCTCAAACCTATTACCGGCCCGCATAACAAAGGGTGAGCGGATCGCTGGCTCCCACATCATGTGCTTCTCAAACCGCAAATGATCATTGAGCAAATAGCCATGATCTCCCAAATACACAACAAGCGTCTCGTCCATTAAATTATTTGCAGCCAAAGCATCAAGTACGATGCCTGTATTTTTATCCATGTACTCAACAGAGGTGTAGTATGACGCGATGATCCCACGCCGATCTGCCTCCGTCAGGTCGCGAAAGATGGCAGGGACCCAACGGTCATCTTCGTCACTTCCCTGGGGCAACGGCATGTTTGCAGGGTCGTACTTGCCGGCGTATTCAACTGGGAAATTAAAGGGGGAATGCGGCTCATGAAAGCCAACGACTAGGAAGAAAGGATCACTGGTATTGGCAGCGATAAAATCAGCTGCCTTCCGGGCGTAGAAAGTCCCAATACTATGCCGGTCGTATTGTCCACCGGGCAGCATATCAGCATTCAGCCAAATACGCGCGTCGTCGCGAAAGGGACGCCATACTGGGCGAGCGGGAACGTCAGGAATTTCAGAGGCCGACAATTCATCTACATACGCATTGTGGTCTGCCCGCGTGACACGATAGGCAAAGCCATGGGGCAAACTGTTGTTGTAATGCGCTTTACCGATCTGCCCTGTTTTGAAGCCGTGTTCGCCCAGGTGTTCTGCCAGCGTTACCTGTTCTTCGGGAAAGGAAGTACGCAGCAATGTGACGCCGGCTGCATGGGGATACTTGCCGGTCATCAAAGACTGACGAGAGGCACTACACATGGGTGCATTGGCAAAGGCGCGATCGAATAAAACGCCCTCAGCAGCCAGTGCGTCGATATGGGGCGTCCGCACAATCTCATTGCCGTATGCGCCCGTTACGTCAGCTGCATGATCATCACTGATAATAAAAACCACATTCCGGACCTGCGCCGGCTTTTCACAACCGGAGAGACCCGTAAGTACAGCTACCAGTGCAAAAACCAAAAAGCGGAGGGTGGGCATGAAGATCGTGGGATTAACAAAAAACAGCGTGCTTAAAGTTTAGGCATTTTTTTGGGAAATAACAGCTTGACCAGCAACAGAAACCATCGCAAAACCCAAACCTGAGAAGATTTTGCATTTTGTATCACGTAGATTCTCCCTGCTTCTTTTTCGCTTCCTACCAAGAACCCAATACCCCCGGCATACCCGGGCTGAGAAACTATAGAGAAATGCCCTACCTGATAGGACTTGACAGTTCAACAACAGCAACCAAAGCCCTCATAATGGACGAACACGGCGACGTGCTTTCTATTGGCACAGCCGCTTATGACTACAGCACGCCACAACCGCTATGGACAGAGCAAAATCCTGTACTGTGGTGGGAGGGCACCATTAAGAGCGTAAGAGAAGCGCTTGACAAAGTCGACCTGGATCCGGCTGAAATCGTAGGCATTGGCGTTACGGGCCAGATGCACGGTTCTGTTTTTTTGGATAACAATCAACAAGTATTGCGGCCGGCACTTTTGTGGAACGACCAGCGAACGGGAAGCCAATGCGACACCATCCGGGAGCGCCTCGGCAAAGAAAAGTTAGTTGCAATTACAGGCAATGATGCGCTTACCGGTTTCACTGCGCCAAAGATTTTATGGCTCCAGGAAAATGAACCAGATGTGTACAAAAAGGTCAGCCACATTTTGCTTCCCAAAGACTATGTGCGTTATCAGCTAACAGGAGAACTGGCAACCGACAAAGCGGGTGCTGCTGGAACGTTGCTCTTCGACATTGCAAGCCGCGACTGGTCAGATGAAGTACTCGGTGCACTAGGCATAAACTCGGCCCTGTTGCCGACAACATACGAAGGCACTGCTGTTACAGGGCGCTTGACCCAGGAGGCAGCGGCATTATTAGAGCTACGCGCCGGCATTCCGGTAATGGGCGGTGGTGGCGACCAGGCAGCGCAAGGGGTTGGCGTGGGCGCAGTAAAAGAAGGCATCATTGCTTTAACGCTCGGGACTTCCGGTGTGATCTTCGCCGCTTCCAGTAAACCGGCTATTGAACCTGAGGGCCGGCTACACGCCTTCTGCCATGCCGTGCCAGACATGTGGCATATGATGGGTGTGATGCTGTCTGCAGCGGGCAGCCTCCGCTGGCTCCGCGACACCATTGCGCCAGACACAGCATTTGGAGACCTCGTTGCAAAGACTCGCACAATCAAACCAGGGAGCGATGGGCTTATTTTCCTACCCTATTTAACAGGTGAAAGAACCCCTTACCCCGACCCTTATGCGCGCGGCGCCTTTGTTGGACTGACCGTTCGCCATACTCCCGCTCACATGACCCAGGCCGTGCTGGAAGGTGTCGGTTTTGGCTTGCGTGACAGCTTCACTCTGATCGAAGGATCCGGCCTTCCACAGGCTAATCAAGTGAGGATTTCAGGTGGTGGCGCACGAAGTGAAGAATGGCGACAAATCCTGGCCAACATCCTCAATGCTGAACTTGTTACTGTAAATACAACGGAAGGTGCAGCGTATGGCACTGCGCTACTCGCAGGCGTTGGTGCTGGTATTTGGCCTGATGTCCCTACTGCTGCAGATGCGGTCATAAAAGTAACCGGCTCTACTACGCCCGACGATGCAACACGTGAGGCATATGACGCGCATTACCGGCTTTACCGCGAGTTGTACCCGGCGCTTAAGCCGGCTAACGACGCGCTTGCTGGCCTATAGCTCACACCTGCTCGGCTTTGTCTCTGTTTAATTCATTTTTCAGACCAAGCCTAGTTCTGTGTCAGGCCAACACTCAACCCGGTCAGAAACGAAGTCAGTGATAGAATAAGAATCAGATAGGCAAGTAGATAGACACCCCACAGTAACAAGGTGCGTAGCCAGGATGCTGCGTAAACCTTGTGTAAGGCGAATATCAAATACGGCCCCGTCATCACACAGAAGAGCAGCGACCCCAGGGTGGCATATACACTCAGTGGCGTGACAAAAGAGCACAACACGATCAACAACCCGGCAAGCGCCACAGCACTATGATAGTGTAGCGCAAAGATCAAATGACTTAGATACAGTGGCCGGCTGACTTTGAAACCCAGTTTCAAAAAGTAAGCCCAGATCGGCAAGGCCAATATCTGCGCAAGTGCAATAACCAGCGCGTACTCTCGCGCAAGAAAACCAAGATCATTCACCGAACTCGAATCTGCAGTAATCCCTTCAGACGCAGGCAATCGTAATGCGAGGGCTACGAGAAACAACACGCTAATATTGAAAGCAATTCTAAGGGGTGGCGAATAAGGAATTCGCTGGCCAGCGAGATACCTGTACGTCAGATCTCCCGGAAAAAATAATGTAAACACAGTACGCGGATATCGGAAGTCAAAAGAGACAATATCTGCAAAACCCTCCGCCAGAAATGTCCGCAAAGGACGTGTTGTTTTAGTTGCCTCTTGGCCGCAGGAGCTACAGTAAGGCCCGTTTAACGCAGCACTGCAATTCAGGCAATCATGCAAGACTTCAGCTACTGCCGTCTTTCCTCTGTCCAGATCTGTCATACTTCCAGCGCATACATGGTGAATTACCTGCCCAAGGTAACACCGATGCGCGTCAACGAGCAAGCGTCATGCGCGGCACAAGCGAGATTTGTGCACGCTTTCATAATTTTAATTAATATTAGGCAAGACAATCTATGCCACCGCTCCCCGAAGACCATGAAACCTACCGTCGCAACCAGAACCGTTTTACCTGTACTATCCGCCCTCCTGTTCACTGTATTGCTGGCAGGCTGTGCCCAGCAACATAAATTACAGTATGAGACCGTGAGTAACGGCGTGATGTCGATGGAGGTACAGGTCCCAATTACCCCGGAGCAAACGCTCGCTCACCTTGAAGTCCCCGAGGGTTTTTCAGTAAAAGTGTTTGCCGCTGAGCCCGACATCGTCAACCCTATCGGCTTCACGTGGGACGAACGCGGCCGGCTTTGGGTTGTCGAATCAACAAACTATCCGCATGCCTATATCGGCACGGAAACAGGCAATGATCGCATCACCATTTGCGAGGATACAGACGGTGATGGGCGGGCAGACAAGTTTATCCGTTTTGCTGAGAACCAGCCGCTTACCACAGCCATTGCTATTGTAAAAGGCGGCGCCATTGTTGGCCAGGCCCCAGACATCGTATTTATGGAAGATATCGACGGTGACGGCGTCCATGACACAAAGACGCCCATCATCGACGATACCTTCGGGTCCTTTGACACCCATGCGGTGATGAGCAACTTCAAGTACAGCATCGACAATACCATTTGGAGTGCCGTCGGATACTCGGGCATGTTTGAGCGCGGTAAAGCGCCGGCACCCGGTGACAGGTCAAGCCAGAACGAGCGCATCCTGGAAATGGGTGTATTCCGTTTCTCGCCAGATGGTGAACACCTGGAAGCCATGGCCCGGTTCAACAACAACACCTGGGGCATAGGCATCGGTGAAGACAATACGATTTTCGGATCCACGGCAAACAACAACCACGCAATCGTGATCGGCATTCCGCTCCGCTATGGTGCAGATATGAACGTGGCCAACGTACAAAGCCACTTCCTGATCAAACATGCGTCAACCCGCTCACTGCAGCAGGTTGACTATCGCGATGGCTACACAGCTGCTGCCGGCGCATTCCCCTATGCCGGCCGCAAGTATCCTAAACAATACTGGGGTGCACTCATGGTCACAGAGCCAACGGGGCACGTTGTACACACCACATACCTGGAACCAGACGGTGCCATTTTCAAAGAAAAAGACGGCGCCATTGATAACCTGCTGGCAAGTGCTGATGACTGGGTTGCACCTGTTTTCGCAGACCTGGGTCCGGATGAAAATATGTGGATTGCCGACTGGCACAACCCGGTGATCCAGCACAATCCTGACGGCCGCGGAATGTTCAACCAGATCTGGAATGCAGAGCGCGGTGAAGGCAATGCGCACCTCAACCCCTTGCGCGACACCGAACACGGTCGCGTATATGTGGTCTCGTATGACGGCGGTAAGGCAGATAACATCTCCAGCCTTTCACCAGATAAACCTGATGGCCTCATTGATGGCATAAAAAGCACCAACCAGTTTTGGCGACTGACGGCACAGCGTCTGATTGTCGAAAACCAACTCACCGACCTTGCGCCGGCGTTGATTGAGCTGGTCAATGACAAGTCGGTAGATGCACTCGGTCTCAACACGGCTGCAGTTCATGCATTGTGGACACTGCACGGCCTCGGACACATCAAAAGCGCGCAAGAAGCCGTTCAAGTTGCACTCACTCACCCATCAGCTGCCGTACGCAAGGCCGCAAACGATGTACTCCCGGCAACTACTGCCGCTGTTCGCCAGATAGCAGATGCCGGCTTGTACCTGGACAAAAACCTCAATACACGCCTCGCCGCTGTACTGAAAGTAGCTGACCTTGGCGATGCGGCCACAGAAGAAATCAAGGCTGCTGCCAAGGTAGCCGGTGAAGGTGGCGACGCCTGGATTGATGCTGCACTTGCCTTGCTTGAGCCGGAAATGGTTGAACCAGTCGTGGAAACAAAGCCCATAAAGGGCAGCCTACCGACAGCAACCATTACCATCAATACCTCTACGGTTGAAATGACTTTCCAACAAACGGAAGTCACCGCCTACGAAGGCCAAACGATCAATCTGGTGCTCAACAACCTGCATCCGGACTTGCACAATATCGTCGTACTCAGGGCAGGCACCGATGTCGATGCGTTTGGCCAAGCCCTGAACAGCTATGTTGCAGATCCTGACGCGATCAACAACGCCTATGTACCGCCGGCATCGCAAAACCTGGTTATTGCTTCTTCGGGTGTATTGAGCCTGGAAGAAACGGAGACCATTACGCTTGAGGGCTTGCCAGCCGGCACGTACACTTATCTTTGCACGGTGCCCGGACACTGGGCAGTGATGCAGGGCACATTGCGTATTGAACCGATTGATCAATAGCCTGACTTTCAGCAGAACGCGCTAAAACACTTCCTCCTAAAAAAGGCCAGCCAGCTTCCTGCGGGCTGGCCTTTTGACCTTTTCAAACTGCCTGTTTCTCGAAACGCCAAAACCACCAACCGGGCTATGACGAGATAGTATGAGCCATTCTTTGGTCCATACGTGTGTTTATAGATGAGAGTCAAAACTAATGATTAAACCCACAATAAAGTCATGGAACTACCACGCGGAAGCCGACGGCCAAGCCTGTCGACCATCAGCCCGAGTTCAAACGATATGGTACTTGCACTGGGTACCGAGCATCCTGAAGAAGTTATCACTGTAACCATTCCACCAAGCACGGGCGTCAACAAAGCCGATGTTTATTTACTTGCAGATACAACCGGCAGCATGGGCTCTATTGTTAGAGCGTTAAAATCTGGCGCCAATAGAATTATAGGTTCTCCATTCACAGGCGTAGATATCGCGTTTGGTGTAGGCAACTACAGAGACCTGCCTGAAACAAACCCACCGTTTATTCACCAGACAGCACCCACCACAAACAAGAGTGAAGCGATCAACCAAATCCACGAATGGCGTGTAGCAGGTGGTGGCGATAGGGCAGAAGGCCAGCTATTTGCGCTTAACGCTTTAGCAGAAGCGCCTGAAGGCCCAGCTATCGGATGGCGCAAGGACTCCAAACGAATTATTGTCTGGTTTGGCGATCAACCAGGACACGACCCGATTTGCACGGCAATGTCAGGACTTGATGAGGACATCACCGAGGCCTCCGTGCGTGCCCGTCTAGTTGAAGAGGATATTACAGTAATTGCTATTAGTACGAATGGCAGGGGCCTCGACGCTGACCCCTCACGCCTATCAGCCGACTATGCAAGCGTTTGCACCATTGGAGGTTCTGAGGGACAAGCCACAAGAATCTCCAGCGAAACAGGAGGCACCCACGTCACAGGTATTCGGCCTGATCAGATTGTCGATACGATCATCGAACTGGTCGAAGCGGCCGTACAGGACGTTGGCGAAGTGAAGCTTGTACCCTCACCTGCCATTGCTCCGTTTGTAGAGGCAATTTCTCCTGTATCTTTCAAAGACCTGCCAGGTGATGAAGAGCACGTGCTCCACTTCACAGTGAAGTGCCGCGGCGCACTGCCTTGCGAAGCCGAGGACAAAATCATGGTTGGTGCAATGGATGCGATTGCAGACGGCGCCAACATTGCAAGCCAGTCTGTGCAGATCACTGTGCCGGCCTGCAACCCGCTCCGGCTCACACGCTTTGTACTTGTCGACGCTGAGACCAACGAAGACATCCGCGTACTCGCTGAGAACGATGTTTTGGACATGAGCACACTCCCGTCAGCACTCAATGTGCGCGTTGAAGCAGGTGACGCCGTACAATCGGTGCGATTTGCCCTAACACCAGCGCATGCAGACTTACAGGTTGAGGAAAACCTGCGCCCTTACTCCCTTTTTGGAGATATTGGCGACGATTACAACCACGGCTCGTTCCCCAACGGCAACCACACCATTACGGCTGTTCCGTTTTCGGAATTCAGAGCAGGAGGAGAAGAAGGCGCTCCGCTTTCTGTGTCGATTCAAGTGATTAATGGCATGAATCCCATTTAGCCACACACCAGTCACATTGATCAAAGAAGGCTTCCTGTTACCAAACATAGGTATTTCAGGAAGCCTTCTTTATACGTTATCCATACCCCAAAAGGCATTATAGCTCGGCAACCAAACATAACACCTTGTTTTAATACTACGGCCAACAACGCTATAGACAGTACAATCTTATCCGATATGAGTAGCAACACGCTATTTTAGCCCAACGATCAATTGGCATCCCCACTGTTTAGCATGTACTCAAGAATACTCGGTCTACTTGGCCTGCTTACATTTTTTGCCGCTCCTGCTTTTGCCCAGTTCGACGAAGACCTTTATCTCTCTGGTTACTTCCAGGGGCAGTACAAATCTGAAGTTTATGAAGTGGCAGGTGTCAAACGCAGCTTAAGCACGTTTTCACTTCAGCAAATCAATTTTCTCTTCAAAAAGAACTTTGGCGACCGCTTTAGCAGTTTCATTGACCTCGAATCTGTAAACACGTACACAACAGAAAAGGGCTGGGGTGCGATGAAGTTCTCAGAAGCCTGGCTCAGCTTCAACCCCAAGCGTTCACTCAATATCAAGCTCGGGCTCCAGGTACCTGTATTCAACAATCTAAATGATATTAAAAACCGGACTCCGCTACTCCCCTATTTATTCCGGCCTGTTGTTTATGAATCGTCCTTTAATAACTTCCTGCAAATCACAGCTTTTGTACCAGATCAGGCGTACATCAACGTAGAAGGGACACTGGTATCCAACCGGCTCAAGTTCGACTACGCAGTCTACATGGGCAACGAAACAGAATTTGTACCCCCAGATGCTTTGTCCCTTGTGCCGGCAAGCACCGACACCACAAAATCCAAGCTTTTTGGCGGCAGAATAGGGATTCGCCGGGGAGAGCTCAAGGCCGGCATATCAGCAACTCGCGACCATACAAACCAGCAACAGGGCGGCCTGGGTGCGGTTCGCCGTCACAGGATTGGAGCCGACCTCTCGTTTTCAATACGCGCCTTTTTTGTTGAGTCTGAGCTTATTTCACTCTTGCACAACCTTACAGATGCCCAAACACAAACATTGACCTTCGTCAGTGCACAAAGTCCGGTTCTTAATGCCAGTCTTGACAAGCTCTTCTACTATTTCATGCTTGGCTACAGACTCAACGACCGATTCACGTTATATGCCAGCTATGATCATCTGGAAGATCACGCGACGGTATTGATAAAGAAAGGCGTGGACATCTTCTCTTTTGGTGTGGCCTTCAGACCAATCGATTCTGCAGTACTAAAATTACAGTATATAGACTACTATATGCTCGAAAAACGTTTCCCTGATTTTCGATTCAGAGGCCAGTCTTTTTTTACTGGTGTAAGTGTAATTTTCTAGCGCATCAACACGGCACGCCGGCATGAAACTCATTTTGTCACTTCTCATTTTTGCAGCCTGTGGCTTCCCCAACAATACGGAAGCTCAAATTGCTATTGCCACACACAAATCAGTGATGGTTTCAGAGCTCAACGAGCAAGAACTTATTGACATTTTCAGCCTCGAAGAAAGCCACTGGTCCAATGGGGGCAGAATTGTACCAGTTGAACTGAAGGGGAAAAGCGACATCAAGTCTCAGTTCTATGCATTGATTGGCCGCTCCCCGAACGAAATAAAACGCAAGCGGCTCCGCATTGTACTCGCTGGCGATGGCGACCCACCTATTCCCGCAAAATCAGCAGAGGAAATGCTGGCGAAAATCAGCTCAACACCAGGTGCCATCGGTTACCTGCCGCTGCATCTGGCTTCCGCAGATGAAGTAAATGTAATCCACATCATCGAAAACTAGCGCCCCCGATGCCTGGAGCCACCATCGGTCTACTGTGCCCATGATGTTATCGCTGAAATACAAGATTCTTAGCTCTGTTCTCGGGTTAGTTATTGTACTTTCGCTGTTTTTCATCTACCTGTTTCCAACCCATCAGCAGCAGCAAATAGAAGAAAACTTTACAGAAACAACCCGCTCCCTGACTGCCACGGTAGCCCTTGGGGTCAAGATCGCACTCAATAGTGATGACTTTCTGGCTGTGGATGAAACGATAGAGTTTGCCAAGAAAGATCCGCATTTGGCCTTTGTCGCCGTTATTTCAGACGATGGCGACAGTTGGGCGTCGTACCCACGCGACTTTGCACTGACAGCGTTTGACACATCAAACGTATACATCGCAAGGGCAAACCTCGAGACAGAAGCCCTTCATGGCAAAATCTTACTGGGACGCACCACAGCTGCCATTGCAGAAAGCACCTCCAGCGTGCGAAAGCTTACGCTAATGGCTTGCATCATTGCACTTTTACTAGGTGCAGCCGGCGCATACTTGCTCGCCAACAGTATCGAGAATCCTGTTCTTAAACTCTGTGAACTCGCAAAAAAAATAGGCCAGGGTGAACTCGAGCAACGCGTCCATATCACTTCCTCGACGGAACTCAACATTCTGGCTGAGTCGTTCAACCAGATGGCGACTGACCTGTCACATTACATCGAAGCAGAAGCTGCTTCACGAGCCAAGAGCGACTTCTTGGCTACAATGAGCCATGAAATCAGGACTCCGCTGAATGGTGTCATTGGTATGGCTTCTTTGCTACAAGACACACCGCTCAACGAAGAACAGCAAGATTTTGTCAGCACCTTAACAAGCAGTAGTGAAACACTTCTGGTGCTGGTCAATGACGTGCTGGATTTCTCAAAGATTGAATCTGGCCATCTTGAATTTGAACAAAAGCCGTTTGATTTACGCAACTGCCTTGAAGACATCCTTGAATTACTAGCACCAAAGGCATCAGAAAAACAGCTTGATCTCACCTTCGACTACGAAGGTGCCACACCGTTTTCCATTGAAGGCGATGCCACAAGGCTACGCCAGGTTGTCACAAACCTTGTGAGTAACGCGCTCAAGTTTACTGCTAGAGGAGAAGTCTCAGTACAGGTTCGAGCATTGGCACAGGATGAACAGGCGTGCACATTGCAGTTCAGTGTCAGGGATACCGGAATTGGCATCCCTGAAGCGCGCCTTGATGCGATCTTTGATCATTTTACACAAGTAGATTCATCTACAACCCGCAAGTATGGAGGCACTGGACTCGGGCTCGCTATCAGCAAGCAACTTGTGGAGCACATGGGTGGCAAACTATGGGTAGAAAGCATTGAAGGCGTGGGTTCTACGTTCCATTTCACACTCACCACAAATAAGGCCCAACACCAGACAAAGACACCGTCTTCAAGCTACGATTCATTCCCTGGTATCCGCGTACTCATAGTTGACGACAACGCAACAAACCGCAAAATTCTGGTGCGGCAAACAGCTAAATGGGAAATGTCACCAACAGCTGTTGCATCGGGTGAAGCAGCCCTGCGCTGCATACAAGATGCACCTCTTTACGACCTTATTGTATTGGACATGCATATGCCCGCGATGGACGGTGTGACACTGGGCAAACAAATCCGCGCGCTACCTGCTTATGCAACCGTACCGCAAATTATTCTAAGCTCATTGGATAGCATGGTATCAGGCCGGCTTGGGGCGTTTGAAGCAGCATTAACCAAGCCGGTAAGAGAACGGCATCTGTGCCGTGCGTTCAGCAAAGTGCTAGCCAGTCAAGCACAGACGCTAACCATTACCCTCTTTGGCTTCGACACAATCACAACAAAAATTGTAACCAGGCTACTTGAGAATAAAGGCCATATGGTCCAGAAAGTCGGCAAGTCTCAGTTACAATCAAACATGGACAACAGCACCTTTGATTTGCTACTCCTGGAAGAGCAACACGCACTAATGGGCTCCCCTGATGCAACGGTAACAATACCAGCAACGCAGCAGATTGCCCATGTTTATGCAAGCGCGGAGCTCACCGGAAATATGGACCTCCTACTCAACGAGCAACTTTCAGGATTTGAAAAGCTGGTTGCGTCTGTTTGAAAAGACAGCCTGAAGCAAGACAGGATATCCGTAATAAATCCCGAGACCAGATAATCACCTGCATCTCATACTCAGGGCTTCACGTTGAGTAGAGATTCGAGAAAATCCCTGGTACCGGCTGGGCCGCTAACAGCAAGCCACACGGGACCTTCCGCAGCGGCTATCTGCAATTCAAAATCCATAAACCGACAGCATTTTCTTTCTTTATTTATCATTTCAACAATGTTAGTCAGCAGCTGATCAGACACTTCAAATCGAAATCGGTATCCAGAACGGAGCGGCTGCAATTCTTGAACCTCTGAAAATAGCTCCGTCAATGTTGTTGCCTTGCGCTGCGCCAGCGCTTCACTTGAAAGTTCACATACTACGGGTAAAGACTTCATTTTATGACCGCTGTTAAGTTATGACTTCCTGCAGTTTAACTACATAAGACGAGATCGAGTTCATGTAATAACAGGCTATTCGTCGTATCGCACGGCATGGAAGTATACAGGATCATCTATGGTGTCCCATGATGAAGCTCCAACCCGACCGAAGTTCGCGGCTTAAAGCCTGTCCAGTTTTCTTCCGTAGTAAATTGGGCTGCATCGAGGTATTTTTTGTAATCGTTCATGCCCTTGAGGTGGATCCCCAGGAAGGCTGTCACAAAATGTTGGTTGATGTTATTTATCCTGCGTTGATCCCATGCCGAATCCGCGTACCGCAGATATTCATCGATATGCAATCCTGGTTTCATTGCTTCTGGAGGCGGTGGGTTTGGTGCGATATTGTGTCGTGCATTGAGATACGTGAGCAGAAACCGGTCTGAGTTTATTGCACCATCATATATGGCCTTGACTCCTTTTTCATAGCCAGAAATATCGTCTTTGCTTCCTGCAATGAAAAAGGACGGGATCTTGATGCCTGCCAATCCTGCGGCATCCCACACGCCACGCTCCATGCCCCACGGCGCCAGTGCAACAACTGCTTTCACGCGAGGGTCTATGGAGTCTTCAAAAACAGGATTGTCTTTTGCACGTTCATTAAGCGCTTGACTGCCCCCCGACATCACACCAAAGAACTGAACCGCCTGCGCGCTATAGCCGGCGCCGGCTACATTTATCACCCCGTATCCGCCCATCGAGTACCCAATCAACGCCGTCAGTTCTGCATTCACCAGGCCCGCAAGGAAATGATCACCTGGATTACCCAGCCGTTCTATTTCATCCAGCACAAACAATACATCCAGCGATCTATTCAGCAAGGTACTGTTAAATGCATTGGCATCTCTAAACGTAGACTCCGTATGGTCGATTGAAACAACTACATAGCCCTTTGAAGCAAGGTTTTCGGTCAAATAAGTAAACAACAAGCGTGACCCTGTATACCCATGCGAAACGATGAGCAATGGATATGGACCGCCAGACAAGTCGGGTGTTGCGTTTCGGCTTGCCCGGCCTTCAAAGTTAAACGGAATGAGTGGTCGATCTTTTGAATTCGCGTTGCCTAAGACCTGTTCATAGGTAACGAACTCAGGCTCTCCTTCAGCCAGCGATGCTGGATACCAGACTTCAGCAACCAAAGGACGGTCATAGCGCGCCTCTTCTCCCTGTTTGGAGTTTAGAATATCCACTTGATTCTTGTGGAGCAGATTGATGGTCTGCACCCCTACCGCGTAGTTACCTCTGGCAGATAACTCAGGGGCATCTGGCAAGAGATCTCCATTAATAAAACCGCTGGTCTGAC
>JBCCIM010000160.1 GCA_039111535.1 Bacteroidota bacterium
GGTGATCGCCACTGCCATATCACGGTGATAGGCGATAAAACGCAGGTCGATTTATTTGCAGATGCGCTGAAGAAGTGCTTTCTAACGGAGAAAGAAATAGCGCAATGGGAAGCCGGTGGTGTGTTCTCTGACCCCTGGCCGAAAAATACGGTTAAACGGACATACTGAGGGAATCAATCCTGAAGGATTGATTTGTTGAAGGCTGAAAGTTACAGATTGAAGGTTTTCGGCCCGGGCAATTAAGGCTCTTTGATGGGATTAAATATGATTGTAGATGGCAGTTACACGCCTGGCCTGGAACACAAAACCGTTTTCACCAGGCTCAATCGAGTGACGCAACAGCAATATTCCTGTAAGAGATTTCCATGTCTCGATTCGCGTGAAGCTGGATGCCGATTGGTCCTTCTTCGATAGCTGTTTCAGACTCGTAACTCATCACTTTCCTGTCATTTAGCCAAACAGAATAGTTATTCCCAATGGCAACAATTGTCATTGCATTCCAGTCCGCTGGTTTGAGCAATTCCTTTACTCCTTCAGCCTCTACCGGATAGCCTTTCCCAGGAATGTAAGGCGAGGCTGTCATGTCACGCTTTAAGGAGCCCGACTCGCCAATCTGAATCTGATCATGTTCGTTGCGCATGAAGATGCCCGAATCTATGACACCCTGTCCCATCTTGAATTCAAATTGCATCATGAAGTTGCTGTACGACAGCTCGGTCCACAGTACTGAGCCGGACTGTTCAGGGTCGCTCGTTGCCTGCAGCACGCCATCCTGCACGCTCCACCAAATATTGTTCTCTGGCACAATCCAACCGGCGAAGTCTTTTCCGTTAAACGCGTCAGGAATTCCTGTAGATTGCGCCTGCAGGGTTACGGGTAATAGCAGCAGGAGGCTGCAGGCAATGAGGAAGCGTGGCGTTGTCATATGCTGAATGAATAGGGTTCAAGATGATTGTTCACAAATTACAGTTTTTTAAGCCGAAAATTCCTGTACTCAATTTTGTGCGGTTCACCCGTGTGTACCTGAACGCCCAGTAGGCCCTCCATCCGCCGGTTTTCAAGATCATCATCGATAACAAGGGCCATCACGCGGCTATTTACGATATGGGTGAGCGTGTTACCTCTCGCAATGATGTGGTATTGATTCCAACCATTGCTGTAAATGAACGCCTCGAGGGAGTCGCGATTGCCAAGGGATCCAATTACGTTGACCACGCCGGCGCTATCCACGTGTACCATCTCTCCACGCCAGGCTAAATACCGGCGGCCACGCTCTTCATAAGACTGTCCTGTGTAGCGGCGGCGCGGCAGGCGTTTGTCGTGGTTCGGCCCGTCGATATCCGCCTGATAGCCGGCAAGCGACCACGGCGCATCAGTCAGTTGCACGCTGCGATAATTGATGCCGCTATTGCCTTCATCCGTAACGCGATATTCAACTTTCAACTCAAAATCACCAACTGTACCTCCTCGCCAGATGATAAAGCTGTTTCGCGTTAAGATGGTCTCCGGCGTCACCTCTCCAATAAGACTACCATACTCCACACGCCAGTAGGTTGAGTCACCATCCCAGCCATTGAGCGTTTCACCATCAAAAATGGCAACAAAGTCATCATCTGATTGCTGGGCATGACTCAAGCAGGTTATGCTCGCGAGTATACATACCAAACCTAATGCTTTGAGCTTCATACTGGGGGCGTCTGCTACGTCTGTCGATTAAGCTATCCCTACATAATACGAGCGGTCCGGCTTGCGCACAAACCGGACCGCTTCTGATTAATGTTTGCTAAGCAGCTTTACGCAGACGCTGTACGCGGGCGTATGGTCGCACCATCACCGCCGGCACCATCACCGTGTGAAGGCACAGGCGTTGGTGCAACGGCACCTTGCATGTACGCTTCGAGTGTGAAATCATCCACGCGAATCGCTTCGGCTCGAGCCGCTTCCGCTCGCGCAAGCAAATCAAGCTCTTCATCGTTGATCAATCCCTGCGTATGCGCAGTGTTTGCCATTTGCTCTGGGCTGCCTTTCTCGATTTTGCCAGCGCGAACAGCTTTGGAAATCACACGAGCTACTTTATCACCCTGATACACCAGGCGAAAAGCCTGCTCAAGCTGCCCAATCGGCTCGTTTACGTTATCAGGCGTGTAGATGCCCTGCGTAAGCCGCTGACGCTGATCGCCGGGCGTCTGCATGGCGCGTGCTACAGCGTGTCCTACTTTATCTGACGGCCCGTTAGCAAGCGGATTGAGGCGAGACCACATGGCCACAGGGCCTTTGAACAACAAGCCAATCACTGGCACATCGAAGTTCTTGTAGATCCCGTTGAAGGCTTTCTGCATTTCGCTAAAGGCGTACTGCATCGACCATTTCAGGTAAGGCAGATCTTCCTTGGGCCGGCCTTCTGCTTCGAAGCGGCGCAACGTAGCAGCGACAAGATACATCCACGAGAAGATGTCGGCATAGCGCCCGGTGAGCTTCTCTTTGCGCTTGAGGTTACCACCGAGGCCGATCAGCGCAACATCTGCAAGAAATGCAAACGAAGCTGAAGCCCAGCCCAGTTTGCGCCAGTACCGTGCGGATGGTCCGGAAACTGGCGATCCTGCAAGCCGGCCACGGGTCAACGTTAGCAACAATGCCCGGAAGCTGTTGCGTATTGTGTGCCCTACGTGGCTGGTGAATGCACCGTCAAATCGCTTCACATCGCCGTGCATCAAACCCTGAATTTCATCATAGATGTAGGGATGACAACGGATGGCGCCCTGACCAAAGATCATCAGCGTACGGGTCAGGATGTTTGCCCCTTCTACCGTGATGCCAATCGGCGTATTCATGTAGGCAGTAGCCACCAGGTTTTTTGGGCCCCAGGAAATGGCGTTGCCCCCGAGAATATCCATGCCGTGGTTGATCACCTTACGCTGCAACTCGGTGAAGTTGTACTTGGCGATGGCAGTCACAACCGCCGGCGCAACTCCCTGCTGGAGTGCGCCACAGGTGTACTTGCGCGCGGCTTCCATCATGTAGTTGTATCCGCCAATTTCTGCCAGTGGCTCTTCGATACCTTCGAACAAGCCAATGGGCAATCCAAACTGCTTGCGCACCTTGGCGTGCGCAGAAGCAACGCGGAAGACCAGCTTGCTACCACCAGCTGCTGAGGCAGGCAGTGAAATACCGCGGCCTGCAGCCAGCGATTCCATCAACATACGCCAACCCTGGCCGGCGCCTTCTGCGCCACCGATAATGGCATCAACAGGCACAACTACATCGTGGCCTTCAGTTGGGCAGTTGTAAAAAGGCACGCCCAATGGATCATGCCGCTTGCCGAGTTCTACGCCATCCAGTCCGGTAGAAATCAAAGCACACGTGATACCGGGTGCAGTACCTTTGCCCAACAAGTTATCCGGGTCGCGCAGTTTGAACGCAAGTCCAAGCACCGTTGAGATCGCAGCTAGTGTGATATACCGTTTGCGCCAGTTAAGGCGGACATACAGCGCACCATCATCACCACGAAATACGACGCCGCTGGAGCTGATCGCGCCAGCATCTGACCCCGCGTTGGGTTCTGTGAGGGCAAACGCAGGAATGTCTTCCCCACGCGCAAGGCGGGGCAAATAGTGGTCTCTTTGCTCCTGGGTGCCATAATGGATTAGCAATTCTGCCGGCCCGAGCGAGTTGGGCACCATTACAGTAGTAGCAAGCGGTCCGCACCGTGAAGACAGTTTCTGAACAACCGCGCTGTTGGCCAGTGGTGAGAACTCGAGGCCGCCATACTTCTTCGGAATAATCATCCCAAAGAACCGGTCGCGTTTCATGATTTCCCAGGCTTCAGCCGGTAATCCTTTTTGCTGGAATACCTCCCAATCGTGCGTTACGCTGCAAAGGTCTTCAACCGGTCCATCCAGGAACGCCTGTTCTTCAGCTGTTAACGACGGGTAGGGTTCGTTGACAATGCGTTTGCCATCGGGCTTACCCGAAAACAACTCCCCTTCTACCCACACATTGCCGGCTTCAATGGCCGTTTGCTCGGTTTGAGAAATCGTTGGTAAGAACTTGAGGGCATTCAACAACTTCAGCACGGGGCCAGTGAACAGCATGCGCCGCAGGAATGGCAGATTGAGCACAACGGCAAGGACGCCAAAGGTAGCCCACAGCCAGGTTGGTGCAGCAAATCCATAGAGCGCAGCTACACCGGCGATGGTCCATAACCAAAGCGGAGCCCCTGTATACCCCAGCACAACGAGTACCGCAAGCACACTCAGTGCTACCGTCCATGCCGGCAGGCTGGCGAAGAATTCAAAATAGGGTAAGTTCATTGGATTTCGGGTTTAGTGTATAAGTAACGCAAGCACTGATGTACTAGCGCATCATATTTTCAAAGACCGCTGCTGCACCCATTCCCCCACCAATACACATCGTGCAGATGCCATAGCGGACGCCCCGCCGTTTCATCTCATGCAACAGCGTGGCTGTTAGCTTTGCCCCGGTACATCCAAGCGGGTGCCCGAGGGCAATAGCACCACCATTTACATTTACAATATCTTCAGAAAGCCCGGTTTCTTTCACAACCGCCAGCGCCTGCGAGGCAAAAGCTTCGTTGAGTTCAACCAGTCCAATATCGGAAACAGACAGGCCTGTTTGTTTAAGGACTTTCTTGATGGCGTTGATTGGGCCAATCCCCATCAATTCTGGTGCAACGCCTGCAACAGCATAGCCGGCAATACGCGCCATCGGATCAACACCCAGCGACTTCAGCGCGCTTTCGCTAACAATGACGCTTGCAGCAGCACCGTCAGACATTTGCGATGCATTCCCAGCCGTAACCGTACCACCCATCCGAAATACGGGGCGCAGTCTGGCCAATGCTTCAATGCTCGTATCAGCACGCGGCCCTTCGTCCGTATCAAAAGTTATGGTGTTGGTGTGCACTTGCCCGGCCTTGTAAGCTGTATGCTTCACATCCATTTTCACAATTTCATCAGCAAACCGGCCCGCTTTTATAGCATCCACAGCGCGTTGATGCGACTGAAATGCAAAGCGATCCTGTTCTTCGCGCGACACTTCGTATTTGGCCGCAACATTTTCTGCCGTGCTGCCCATACCGATATATACATCCGGATCATCCACAACCACATCCGGATCCGGCGAAAAGTAAAATCCTGTCATCGGCACCTGGCTCATCGACTCAGCTCCGCCGGCAACAACGATGTCTGTATGGCCAGCCATGATCGCCTGAGAAGCCATGACAATGGTCTGCAAACCCGATGAACAGAAGCGGTTAATTGTAGCACCGGGTACCTCATCGGGCAAACCTGCGCGTTGCGCAATAACGCGCCCCATATTCATCCCTTGCGGCCCTTCCGGCATGGCGCAGCCGATCAGGACATCATCGACCTGCTCATCTTCCAATCCATTAACCCGATTGAGGGCTTCGCGGACAACAACACCCCCCATATCTTCGGGGCGCGTATGCACCAGCGTGCCACGCTTTGCTTTGCCAACCGCAGTCCGAACGCTACTGACAATATATGCTCCGTTTCTAGCTTCCATAAATCTATTTATATCCGATCTATCTCAATAGTAAGTTACTTCCTGACACCTTCCCGAAGGATAGCGCCAGTAATTCGGGTAGTGTTTTTCCCGGGGCGTTAGTTTCTCAGTGGCTTGTTCTTTGTAAGAATATGTTCGATACGCTCCTGCGTCTTTTTCTCGCCACAAAGCCGGAGAAACACTTCTCGTTCCAGCTCAACCAGGTAATCTTCGTGAACCTCTTGAGGTCCACTCAGGTCACCTCCCGTCATAACATGGGCGAGCTGCACCGCAAGGAATCGATCGTATTCACTGATAAACCCGCCGTTTTCATATTGACGGACGCCCACTTCGAGCGCAGCCCGGCCAGGCCGGCCCAGCACCATCACATGGGTATTCACTGGCGGTGGCAGATAGCCAGACTCAGACAAGGCAAAGACGGTGTCCTTGGCTACAGGGAAACGCCGCGCGTCATTCATCACCACGGTAGCACGTGGTGAGAGATAGCCCATTTCTTTTGCCATAAGTCCACTCGCAGAAACCGTAGCCATTGCTACCTGCTGGAAGTACACTTGCAAATAATCGAGCACCTGGTTTGAGAAGCCGGCCGCTGCGCGCTGCGCTGCCATAACGGTGAGGAAGGTCGTCCCTGTGCCGGCCGGAATCAGCCCAACACCAAGCTCTACAAGCCCCATATAGCTTTCAGCAGCAGCGACAGGCTGATACGAAGCCATACAAATTTCGCAGCCACCTCCTAGCACGCGCTGGTGTGGCGCCATAACCACCGGTACCTGCGCATACCGGATGCGCTGCACAGCCTTTTGGAAATTGGCAATCGTTTCGTCGATCAGGTGGTATTTACCTTCCTGCGCAGCGGCTGCCATTTCACCGAGGTTGGCCCCCACCGAAAAGTTTTTGCCTTCGTTGGCAACTACAATACCACGAATATTGGGATCATTCTCTGCTTTCTCTATCACATCCAGAAAGCCCTGCATCACCTTGCTACCGAGCGAATTCGCTTTGGACCGGAATTCGTATAGCGCAACACCATCGCCCATGTCGAGCAATGCGGCCTCCTCGTTCCGCCACAATTCAGCTTGCTTGTTTGTTTTGATGAGGGTCAGGCCACGCTCATCAGCAGGCTGTTGAGCAGCACTGTATCCCCCTTTTTCGGGCAGGTATACCTGTGGTTCATTGCCGGCATCTTTGTAGAAACCGGTAGCACCGACTGCTTCCATTTTATCAACCCAGGCCGGCAAAGTCTGTCCGGCTGCGCGCATATCATCCAGCACTTGCTTGAATCCGATTGCATCCCAGATACCAAACGGCCCCAGTTCCCAACCAAATCCCCACTGCATGGCACGGTCGATATCCGAAGGATCATCAGCAATTTCGGGAATGCGACGCGCGCTGTAGCCAAGCATATCGTGTGTGGAAGCGCGGAAGAACTGGCCGGCACGACCTGTATCTGCATAGAGGGCTTGCAAGCGTGCCGGCAGTGCGCCAGCTTTTTTGATTGCTTTCAAGTCGCCAAGATCCATCTCAGCCGCTGGTGTATAGTCGCCGCTGACAGGGTCAATCGAGAGGATGTCGCGCCCTACCTTTTTGTAAAACCCGGCTTTGGTTTTTGAGCCCAGTGCACCATTTTCCACCAGACTTTTCAAAAGCGCCGGCGGCACAAATATCTCACGGCTTTCGTCCTCCGGAATGGCATCGTACAGGTTGGTTGCTACGTGCAACATGGTATCCAATCCGACGACATCTGCCGTACGGAAGGTACCAGATCTTGGTCGGCCCGTAAGCGGACCCGTCAGGGTGTCGACTTCTTCGATGGAATATCCGCCTTCAGTAAATGACCGAATGGCGTGCATCATACCGTAAATACCGATACGATTGCCGATGAAGTTAGGGGTGTCTTTGGCGACAACAATCCCTTTGCCCAGGTGTACGCGACCAAAATGAGCAACGCGCGCAATAATCTCTGGGGCAGTGTCTGGTGTAGGAATGATTTCTAACAGGCGGAGGTAGCGCGGCGGATTGAAAAAATGGGTGCCCAGGAATCGTCTCCTGAAGCTTAATGGCAATCCTTCTGAAATCAGATGGATGGGCAATCCGCTCGTGTTTGTGGACACGATGGTTTTATCACTTACCGTTTCAGCGATGCGCGCCATGACCTGGCGCTTGATGTCCATACGCTCGACGACAGCCTCAATCACCCACTCGGCGTCAGCTACCCAGTCGAAGTTTTCCTCGAAATTGCCCAGTTGTATGCGTTTGGCAACTGCCGGCGTAAACAGCGGCGCCGGCTTCAGTTTTGTTGCTTTCTTGAACAGCTTCTCGACAACAGCATTTTTGCTGCCTTCTGCTGGCGCGATATCGAGCAACCGAACCTGTAGGCCTGCATTCGCAAGATGCGCGGCAATCTGCGCACCCATCGTCCCTGCCCCCAGCACGGTTACTTTGCTGAATGTCTTGTAAGCTCGTGCGTTAGACCAATCTATATGTCCCACTTCAAGCGTATTCACTTCCATGTGTTAATCAATATTTAAGGTGTTGCTGCGCAAGCCTTAACACGCCGGCAGCATCTATATCAAGTTGATGCGTAATTGAATGTCAGGATGCGAGCACTTTTCTATGTGCCTTCGCCTCCGAGTCATTGTATAAAGCTTTGATCGCGTCTGCAAATCGTTCATGCACCAGTTTGCGCTTGACGCTCAGTTTTGGTGTCATTAATCCATTTTCAATGGTCAAATGGTCTGTCATCAATCGAAATGACTTGATGGTATTCCAATGGTCCATGCCTTCGTTTGCCACAGTTACCAATTCCTCATAGCGTTGCAATACCTTTGGATGCTGCACAAGCCGCTCCATTGGGATATCCGCATTGAGGCCACGGGTACCGGCAAAAATACGCAAGGTATCCTGTTCCACAAAAAGCAACGCTGCGCAATACTTCTGTCCAAGGCCAACAACCACGGCCTGCTCAATCAGGGGATGGCTGCGCAACCGATTTTCCAGTGGCTGCGGCATAACGTACTTGCCTGTTGAAAGCTTGAAGAGGTCTTTTTTCCGATCTGTAATGCGCAAAAATCCATCGGCTGATAACTCGCCGATATCACCGGTGTGAAACCAGCCATCTGCATCTATAGCTTCTGCGGTACGCTCGTCGTTGTGGTAATATCCCTGCATCACATGGTGGCCGCGTGTCAGAATTTCGCCATCATCAGCAATCTGGACTTCAACACCGGGCAGCGGCTCGCCCACTGTGCCGGCGCGGTTACGGTCGGGCCGGTTAAACGAGATAACAGGGCTGGTTTCAGTCAGTCCATATCCCTGCAAAATCGTTACCCCTGCTGCACCAAACAGGTTGGTTAGTTTGCCGTCCAGGGCAGCGCCACCTGTGATGATAAATTTGATGCGCCCACCCAATGCAGCGCGCCATTTTCTAAATACAAGCCGGTTTGCCATCTGTAGCTGTACCCGCTTACCAGCCGGCAGCTTTTTGTCGACCTCGTACGATTCGGCCAAATCAAGCGACCAGTTCACCAACCGCTTCTGTACACCAGATAACAACGCTATTTTTTCGAGAATCCGGCCGTAAACTTTTTCCAGTACCCGCGGAACGGTCGCGAACATGGTCGGACGTACCCGTTTCAGGTCTTCCCCAAGTAAATCTGGTGTTGTAAAATAAATCGTGAGGGCATACCCCAACACGCCGTACCACAGGGTTCTTGCAAAGATATGGGATAAAGGCAAGAAGGACAGTACAACGTCACCCCGTTGCCCGCCTTTCACCGTGCCCAGTTCAGCATAAGCAGTCAGGGCATTTGCAGCTATATTCTCGTGGGTTAACAGGACACCTTTGGGTTCTCCTGTTGTGCCGCTCGTATAGACAATGGATGCAATATCTTTCGGCTTGATATCCGCAACCATCTCTTTTACACGATCAGGCGCATCAACCATTTTCTTTGCGCCACGCAACCGAACGGTAGCCATCGACAGCCATTGTACGCCTTCAGGTAGCGGTGTCAGCTTCTGGTCTTCTTCAGGCTCAGCAACAATTACGGTTCGAATTTCGGGCGCTTCTGCCAGCAATTCATCAATGTCGTGCAGCCGCGTCAAACTCGACACAAAAAGCGCACGGGATCCGCTGTGGCGCAGAATGAATTCGTTGGCACCCGGCGACTGGTTCAGGTATATGGGAACGTCCACCAGGCCGGCAATAAGGCTGCCCATATCTGCAAGGCAGAAGTTAGTATCACTCTCCATGTACAGCGCCACCCGGTCTCCAGGATTTAGTCCAAGGTCGAGTAAACCAAGGGCCAACTGTTCAGCCTGATCCCTGAATGCTTCGATGGAGAGGGTTTCCCAGTCCTCCCCATTACGACGGTTGAACATGCGCCGGTTGTCATATTTGCTAATTGCGTCATATAACAACTGGGGAAGTGTTTTGCCCAAGACAGGGGTACCAGATCCTTTGGCATAACTCGACTGGGGGTGTACCCGTGCGACATCAGTTTTGTGTATCTCCTGTACGGCCTGTTCCATAGGTACCATCGGTTTGTTTTTTCAAACTAACATGGTTGCCTTGCCTGGACTGGAAGCGCTACCAGCACCCTCCATTTATCCCCGGCGTCTGGCTATATTTACTGGCTAAAGCACTACTCAGGCAGTGCTAAATTGTGGCTTGGCAACACTGCGAACAATGTTATCAAGCATGTTTTCAATAAAATCTTGTGGGTTAATGCGGGCTTCAAGTCGACGAGCCAACAAGATTGAGACCGCACCATGTAAGGATGCCCACATAACGTTGGTTGCTGCGTGGCTGTCCTCCACATCTATAACATCGCGTTTGATGCCTTCATCCAGCGTGATTTTCATCAGGGCCAGGTTACGGCGTGCGCGGCGAAAACTCTCTTTAGGAAAGCGGGTGGTTAGTTCAGGATGCAGCATGAACATTATTTCGTAATACTCCGGATACTCAAGACCGAACTTGATGTACCCCGCGCAGAGCGCCCGAAGACGCTCCAGCACATCTTGCGAATATTGTTTTGCTATTTTTCGCTGCCGTTCAAACAGCATTGCCATCCCCTCTTCGATCAGTGCATGAAACAAGGCATCTTTATTTTTAAAATGCAAATAGATGCTGGTCGCGCTGTAATTCATTTCTCTGGCTATCGTACGCATAGATAGCCCTGCAAACCCATTGGAAACGAGAAGACGACGGGTCGTATCCAAAATGAGCCGCTTTAGATCCTGATGTTCTTTTGGTGAATCGCTCATCTTAATTAGCTAGTTAACACTGTTAAGTAACTAAATATTTCCCGCTGTTACAAGCGTTTTCAAATTTTTTTTGTCGGATGTTACCTTCGAGGTAAGAAGTGCGGTAAAAAAGTGCCACGTGTGCTGTGTATCTGCAGCAAAGTGTGCTTAACCGTGCTTTGCGCAATAAACAAGCCACAATATAAAAAAAGCCGGCCCCTGCGTGGGTGCCGGCTTGTAAAAACATGTACCTAGATGCATGTAAGCGAATTACCGGCTCCGTAGCGATACATTACCTACGCCCGCCCGCATAAAGAGGTCCGGACCGCCGCCATTCACTTCACCTTCAAAAGATTTTGTCATCCACTTACCCTGTATTTTGAGTGGGTAGTCGCTGGATGCAGAGCCCATACTGGCAATTGCTTCTACAAATACACCTGCTTTTCTCGAGAGATAAACCGTAACATTGCCAGCGCCTGTTTCTAGCTTGGAATCGCTCTCTGGCTGGCTTGTAATGCTCGCCGTAACATTGCCAGCACCGGTATTTGCGCGGACATACCCTGTAACGTCGTTCAATTCAATGTTACCAGCACCTGTATGCACTTCAACATGCTCTGTTGCGCCATAAACATTTACATTGCCGGCACCTGAAGTAATGTCTACAATACCGTCTACAGCACCAATTGTGATATTACCAGCGCCCGTGCGGCCGTTAACTTCGCCGGCAAGATCACCTAGATCAATGTTACCAGCCCCAGTTTCGAAGTCCACATTATAGTCTTCAGGCACTATAATTTTCATGGTAATTTTGAAGCGGTTCTTTTTTCCCCATTTTCCCCAGCCACCACGTTTTTCGGTATACCGCGACTCGATGGTAACGTCATCCCGGCGCTGCTCAAATGAGTACGAGTGGAAATCGTTGAATATCTTGCGCGCCTCAGATTCACTGTTTACGCGAACAGTGCGAATCATTTCGATGTGAACCGCATCGTCATCACCTACTTCTACTTCAATGTTGCCGTAATCCATTTCGATGTACAGCGTACCGCCGGCCCGAACCTTGAATGACTCTTTTACGATGTCTTCAACATCGTAGCCGATAAAAGCCTGGGCAGGCATGCTGGTCACAAACCCCAGCAGTAACATGAGTGGAAAAATCCGATGAAGGCGCATAATATTTATAGCAGTTTTCCTTAATACTGAGCTAATAGTCGGGCTTTACGGCAGTTTAACGCGCAGTGTTTCATTTTTTAACACTTTCTTTTCTTCCGTCAGCAATTATTGTTAGCTTGTATTAAACACGCCCTACTCGCCCCCCAATACCGATATCATGCAGCTAAAACTGACGTTTGCGGCCCTTTTGATTGTAGCATTTACCTGGATTTTCTGGACGGAAAACACAACAAGACCTGCATCTGATAATGCGTTGCCGGCGAACACAACAGATGCCCCTGCAAACGCAACAATGCGCGAGGCAGCCAAAAACTTCATTTCACTTACAACCGATGCATCGCAGCAGGAGAAATTGCATTGGGCCTTCTCAGATGATGAGCGCCTCAACTGGAATTTTGTCCCTATTCCCGGGAAACGGCAGGGCCTGGCGGTTGAATCAATGTCTACGCAGCAGCGCGCTGCCTTACACGCATTGCTTCAAAGCGTACTGAGTACCAAGGGATACCTGAAAACCACTGGCGTACAGCAGTTGGAGCGTATCCTCGGTGAAATTGAAAACCGACCCAAGTACCGAGATCCGTTGTTGTATTACCTCACCATTTTCGGCACGCCGGCAGCTGATTCGGCCTGGGGCTGGCGATTTGAAGGCCACCACCTTTCCCTGAATTTTTCGTCTATTGCCGACACAATTGACGTGGTGCCGGCTTTTTGGGGTGCAAATCCTGCTGAAGTTAAAACAGGACCGTTTACCGGCTTGCGCTTACTCTCAGAAGAAATCGATGTAGCCCGTCAGCTTATGCGCACGTTCTCCACCGAGCAAAAGCAACAGGTGATCATTGCGGATACTGCTCCTCGCGACATCATAACGGGAAACAGCCGTGAAGCCATGTTGGAGCGCACAGAGGGCCTTGCTTATGCTGCCATGACAGCTGAACAACAACAGCTCGTAATAAGGTTGATCGACGTGTATCTGGGCAATATGAAGCCTGAAGTAGCAGCACATCAACGTGCGCATATAGAAGCTGCAGGATACGACACGATCCATTTTGCTTGGGCCGGTAGCGAATCTCTTGGGCAAGGCCACTATTACCGCCTGCATGGCACAACTTTGCTCATCGAATACGACAATACCCAGACCAACGCGAACCACATTCATACCGTCTGGCGTGACCTGCAAAACGACTTCGGCCGTGACCTGCTCCACCAACATTACAACGCCAGTTCGGCGTCGCACACGCATTAAACTGGTTTATGCAAGTGACATAGCTTCAAGGAAGGACCGCATTTTCTCGAGCCGCGGTACCATTTTGCGAAGATGTGAACCCTGTATGTTCAACGCTATTGCGCTCGGATGCTCAGCAAGGGCACGGAGGGTCTCTACATCTGGATCTTCATCCACAAACAGCGCAAACTGATGTGCAAGGTAGGTCACCCGGACTTCCTTCTTGTACAATTCGGCCCCTTCGGGCTCGAGGTAGTGCATACAAGCTTCTTTTACCGCTTCTGGCATTTTCCACTGTTCGGCCACTTTGAACCCTACGACCTGATGGAATTCTTCCATCAATGAAAGACCGGCTTCAATGGACAGATCCATGTCCAATTCCTGTTTAAGGTCTTGCAATGCCTGCAGGATGACCGGTTTGCCTACCGTATGTAGCAGACCGCACAGGTAAAGACTTTCAGAAGACTCACCTATCAATTGGCCAAAATCCTGTGCAAAGGCTCCGGAAGAGAGGGTTTGGCGCCAGATGCTTTTTATCACGTGCTCATAGCCTTTAGCTTTGAACACTTTGCCCTGCATCGTGATGGAAAGGGCAATTTTGCCGAGCGTTTTTGCGCCAATACGCGATATGGCCTGACGCAGGGTTTGAATTTGCCGTGCGCCGGCGAATATAGGTGAATTGCTGACACGAAGTACATACCCCGCCAATGCCTGATCCTTGTGAATGAGACGCGCAAGCGTATTGGCATCAGCTTTCGGGTGGTTGATCAACGCAATAACCTTCCCTACCACATCGGGCAGGACAGGAATTTTCAAGCGTTCATCCTCTATATAGGCTTTAAGTGCAAACCTGAACGGTAAAATATTAGGGTCTTTTTTTGCACCGGCTAGCGTGGTATACATACTGTAGCTTCCTCTAAAAGAGATGAAATTATGCCTGGCTGTAGCAAAACGTCTGCTATGCCAAAACATAACCAGAGCATACACCTTTTCCTTTTCGTAGGTATCGGCACGCTGCCAAATTTCTGAAGTCTTTTTTTGCTTCCTTTTAACATCTTGTTAAATTCATAAGCATCAACCAACAAAAACCCACCCCACCTGCTGCTGCACAGAAGACCGATATACGTGTTTGTTCGCGTATTAAAAATAAGGCTGTAGTTCATTGCAGTAGCCCTAGTTAACCACCAATATGCAGAGGTATCTATCATGAAAGTGCAATTTTTCGCGCTCACAATTTTTCTCGGCGTCATTCTTTCTGTCCATTTGGCAATGAACGGACAGGTAGGTGCAATCATGAAAAACCCTAGAGTTGCCAATGCCATCTTCTGGTGTATTGGCGCCCTGACAGCGCTTGGCATCGGCTTCACCGGATACAGTGCTGGCGCACTTGAACCCTTACAGGATGTCAACAAGTGGCTACTGCTTGCCGGCGCCATGGGTGCATGCCTTGTTTTTGCCATTGCATGGATCCTGCAACCAGGCCGGATGGATGCGGGCTCTTTCTTTGTAACCTTGCTTGCCGGCCAGGTGATCACGGGCATGGTCCTCTCACACTTTGGCATGTTGGGACAACCCGAAGTCTCCATTTCGATGATCAAAGTCGTTGGCATCCTCCTTATGCTCGGCGGTGCTGCTATGGTAACCTTCCTCGATTAATCCCACCACCCAGAACCGTCATCGCACAATGAAAACTGTATATTTAGGAAATACAGAGGTTCAGGTCAGTACCCTTTTCATGGGCACAGACCTGATTGGCAGTAAAATAGACCAGGACACCTCGTTCTCTCTTTTCGACTTCTTCCACGAACGCGGCGGCTCGTTTATCGACACTGCTAACTTCTATGCCAGTTGGTATGAAGGATGTGTTGGAGGGGA
>JBCCIM010000161.1 GCA_039111535.1 Bacteroidota bacterium
GTTATAACCGTAAAGGTTACTGTACTACTCATAACTGTGTAAGGCACATGGGACTTTTCGACGTTTTCCTGGGATCTGAAAAAGATGCTCCCTTGACGCGTACCCGCATCCTGCAACTGGTTTCGCTTGCGAGTGAAGATGTTGTGGACCATGCGCGTGCAGGAGGAGAAATAGAGACCATGCAAGCCATCAGGCAGTACCGTACTGAAACGGGGGCCTCACTTAAAGAGGCACTTGCTGTGGTCAAGGTCTTGTCTAATCAGCCCAATTGATAAGATAGCTTTCTGCATTAAAAAAGGGACCACTGCAAAACAGATGGTCCCTTTTTTAATGCGTATATATGAAATCGGTTATTCGTCTTCCGTACGCTTTGTTTTGTCGATTAACTCGCGCAGGGTTTTGAGGTCGTCTTCAAGGATGCCATCCCAGGAGAGGTCTTCCTCGCCGTTTGCTGCCGGTGCAGGACTGCCGTTGTTGACCTCGTGGAACTCGGCTTGTGAAAAAACTTCAACGGCTGGTGTAGGAGCAGCCACAGGGGCAGGTTCAGCCGGCTGTGCCGGCTGCGTTTGACCATTTGTTGGAATGGCCGAAACTTGCATAGGCTCGGGCGCCATCAGGCTGCGCTCATCGAACGTTGTACGCTCCCTGATTTCTTTGATCATAGAGCCGCTGGACAAGAACTTGGTAACGCCATTCACGATAGCATTGCGGGTTAACTCTCCATCATCTGCAGAAAGTGAACCGTTCATTTCCAGTTCTGTCACATTGTCTAGCACCGGTAGCGAATGGGTGAGCAATGAGATCCGTTCCTGGAGTTTTCTGTTGCGGTAGAAAATCACGCGCTCCCAAATAGAGAGAATCAATTCTTTTACAGCGCCTACAACGGCTGTTGACCCCACAAAGTCAAACAATTTGTCACTGCCGGAGTCACACGAAATCACTTCCACATCATCAAAGGCAACGCCCTGCATACGGGCACAAGCTTCGTAGAGTAATTCGATGCTCTCAAGCGACTCGCTGATCCGTCTTGGAGAGGAGAGCGGTTTGTTTTCTTCCTCAAACAAAATCAGTGAAAGCACTTCTTTGTTCTCGTAGTGATCTTTGTTTACCTGATTTTTGCTCAGCAGATTTGAAATCGAAGCAAGTGTTTCTACAATGCCTTTGACATTGCTAAGTGGATTGTCTCCCTCAATGCCTCCTTGTTTAGACATTTCGATCCACGGATCAGGATCGCGTAGTAACGAGAAGCCAAGTTCTTTTTCCAGGAAGAGGGCGCCTTCGCTGAATTGCTCCGCAAGGATGTTGTATTCTTTAAAGGCTTTCAGATAATCCTGCAACGTTAAGCGGTCGCGGGTAGTGCCAATCAGGTTAGAGATGCCTGCAGAATCAATGGCATTATTGATTTGTTCAGCAGCGTCTATGATTTGTTGTCTAGTCATCGTTGGAGGCCAACTAAATTGTATAAATTGTGATTGATCATTAACAGCACGGCATTATGTGTTGGCAAACACGGGCTGAAAGCTGTGGATGAAAGGCTGTATCGGGACGCACCTTAATGAGCACTGGGCGTATTTAGAAACAGCGACCAGCTGCAGAAAAAATGAAACGTGATTGCAGCAATCCAACTCATGCATGAGTCTTCGCGCATGGGGTATATCCCGGAAAGCAAATGCTATCTTTATAGATACTTAATCTCCATTTTACTAAAAAAGAGGTGCCGTAAAGCGGATGTGTCGTCCGTGCGCCTGTAATCTTTTGACGCATTATTACTAGCATAAAAAGAACTACAACCGTGCCCGAGAGAGAAGGGCGATTGGCTTGCTTTAATACGGCAATCTGCCGGCTCTTATGCAGTGTCGCTTAATCCCTGCGCAGTTGCACAACGTGCTCGTAGTGCTGCCTGGCTTGTTGTAAGTGCGTAGTCAATGACTGGAATTCCTCCCAATCGGGCTGTTTGAACTCGAAAGCTGTGTGCCCATACGTGACTGCAGTCACCAGCGGTTCGTTTTTAGGACGAGAGACTTCAACATCAATGACATAATGCCATTTGTTAGACCTTTTTGGGAAAGAGGCTTCCAAAAAGGACTTTATTAGCACGCGTTCATTACGAAAAGAAACGATTGCCGGCGTTCTTGCCATCTGGAGCAGGGTCCACGCAGCTGCACAACATACAGCAATAGCGGTGCCGGTTTTAAGAAAGTCGGAAATGAGTTGCTCCTGCAACGCCATAAAAAGGGTCGTAACCATTACAGGCATCAGACACGTTGCAAGCGGGCGGGCAAACCAGCCCGTAAAGGCACGATGAAAGGACGGCGTATCGAGGTGCCGGAGGTGTTTGAATGTTGTTTGCGTTTCAGAAACAGTATTCAAGGAGTGATCAGGTGATATTGGTGTTGGTCCGCCAAGGCTCCATCAATATACCCAGTTCCTGAATAAAGCGTGACTGCTTTTCGTTCTGAGAAACGGCAAGCAGGTTGCAAATCATTCTGAGCAAGATGGTCTGTCCGTTGGCAGACTGAAAATACTTTGCCTGGGGCTTGATACCAGCCTTCAACAGGAATTGTATACATTGCTCTTTCATGATGGGGTTCCCGCCATTAAAAATATCGAAGAACACTTCATGCCGGCTGTCTTTGTATTTCGCCAGGAAATGCGCCGGCATATTAACTCCGAATATGGGCAGGCCAAGTCGCTGGCCCAGTAAGATAAACACCGCGCAGAGCGTGACGGGAATGCCGCGCCGGGAATCAATCACACAGTTGATATAGCTGTTGTTCGGATCTGAGTAATACTCATTGTTGCCCCTGAAGCCGAGGTCATTGCAAACGTATGTGCTCAATACGAAAGCTTTGCCAACGCCCGTTGCTGCTTCAACTTTCGGGCGTATGCGTTCTGCCATCGCATCCAGTTTTGCCTGATAGGCCCGAATACTAAGTTTTGGGAATCTGTGCAGGGCCAGCAGGAAGGCGCCGTGCTCTAGTTCGGCATTGGGCATCCGCATAATGCTTTTCCAATGCTGCTCGATCTCGGAGAAGTGCAGGTCTTGCATGACCTGGCCGAGGCGCAGGCGCATCTCGTTATCTGCTTCGTTCTGCGCTTCCTGCAAAAAAGGAAGCGCCCGCCGGCCAAGTTCTTTTAGCCTGCCCTGGACCATGGTCTGGACCGTGCGGTCTGGATCATCCAGCAGTGAGACTAATGCCTTTAGTTCATTATGCGTTTGTAACTGGTGTGCCATATTTCCCGGACAGAGAAAAGGGTTTGGGTAGGAGCAACAGGCGGTGGGGCGATGGCTGGCACAAGTATACAACAGGATAAAAAGAGCCGGTGTACGCTTCTAGCACACCGGCTCACAGCTTTTCGCTCAAGCATCCCATAGCGAAAGGTACGCCTGCAATTACTCCGACTTCAAATAGTCGTATCCGAAATGGCGCGGCGGACTGAAGTTTTCTTTTATCGTCCGCGGCGATACCCACCGAATGAGGTTCAGATAGGAGCCTGCTTTATCGTTTGTACCGGAGCCGCGTGCCCCGCCAAACGGCTGCTGCCCGACCACCGCGCCCGTTGGCTTGTCGTTAATGTAGAAGTTGCCGGCGGCGTCTACCAGGTTGTCCATGGTTTGCCGGATAACCTTGCGGTCACGCGCGAAAATGGAGCCCGTGAGCGCATACGGTGAGGTGTTGTTGACCAGATTGACAGTTTCATCAAACTTTGCGTCATCATAGACATACAGGGTAACCACCGGACCAAACAACTCCTCACACATCGTTGCATACATGGGATCTTCAGTACGCAGCAGGGTGGGGTTGATGAAGTAACCCGTTGAATCGTCATAGCTTGCGCCATATTCTACGGTAACGCTGCTATCAGCTTTCGCCCGGTCAATGTATCCGGATAGCTTGTCAAATGATTTCCGGTCGATGACAGCGTTCATATAGTTAGAGAAGTCTTCAACGGACCCCACCTTGATTTCGGCCATCTGTGCAACCGTGTAAGCCTGGATGCGCGGCCAAAGCGACTTGGGTACATATACCCTGGAGGCAGCAGAGCATTTCTGTCCCTGATACTCATAGCCACCCCTAACAATAGCTGTTGCAACTTCATCTGCATTGGCGCTTGGGTGTGCAAGGATAAAGTCTTTACCGCCGGTTTCACCAACAATCCGGGGATAGGCGCGGTAGGTGTTGATCTGGCTGCCAATGGTTTGCCACATGCTGTTGAATGTGCGCGTAGAGCCTGTAAAGTGCAGGCCGGCAAATTCTGGAGAAGCCATTGCCGGATCGCCGATGTCGGGGCCAAAGCCGGGCAGCATGTTGATTACGCCGGCAGGCAAGCCGGCTGCTTCAAAGAGTTTGTAGACGTAGTAAGCAGAATAGATCGCTGTGGTTGAGGGCTTCCAGATTACGGTGTTGCCCATCATTGCCGGGGCAGCGCAGAGGTTGCCCTGGATGGCTGTAAAGTTGAAAGGCGTAACAGCCAGTACGAAGCCTTCCAACGGGCGATACTGGAGCTGATTCCAGATCCCGGACGGGGAGTAGGGTTGGTCTGCATAGATTTGCGCCATATAGTAAGCATTGAACCGCAGGAAGTCGATAAGCTCACAAGCTGAATCGATTTCTGCCTGGTGTGGGTTCTTGCTCTGGCCCAGCATGGTTGCCGCATTGATGGTCTCACGCCATGGGCCGGCGAGCAGGGTGGCTGCACGCAGGAAGATGGCTGCACGGTCTGTCCAGGGCATGTCCATCCACTCGCGACGGGCGTCGCGGCACGCTGTGATTGCTTTTTCTACTTCAACAGCACCGCAATTGTGCACCTTGCCAAGCACAAACTGGTGTTCATGGGGCGGCGATACCGTTTCTGTGTTGCCTGTGAATACAGCCTGCCCGCCAATAAAAGCGGGGATTTCAAGTTGGGTCTGTTTGAGCTCGGCCAATTTTGCTTGCAGGCGGGCGCGCTCCGGCGTGCCAGGGGCGTAGCTCAGGACCGGTTCGTTAACCGGCTTGGGAATGACGAGGGAAGTATTGTTCATTTCTATGTCTGTTATTGCAATGCGGGTTGTCTTAAGCGACTGAAAATCGCCTTGTTCGAAGAATTTACTGCTTTTTTAGTAGCCTGCCACACTACTGATTCGGATCTAAACCGGGCTCAGATGGTTGAGTCCATACCCAAATGATGCTCGTTTATGATCTCCTATTTTGAACGTTTTGTTGCCTTGCGTTACCTGTGGCGTGCGCAGGGCAGGAAAGAAGGCAAGCGCTTTGTTCGCTTCATCACGTTTATGGCCATTGGTGGCGTAGCCATAGGTGTTACGGCCTTGCTGCTGGCGCTTGCTATTGTTCGAGGCTTTAGCAACGAGATCAAAGGGAAGATCATCAGCTTTGGTGCCCACATCCAACTCGAAAGTTTTGAAGATGCTCCCCTCCAACCGGTCAGTGGTTTTATAGCTGATTTAGACAGCTTTGCAAATGTTATAGACGTCAACGCTGTTGTAGAAGAATTTGCACTTTTGCGCAGTACTTCAGAAGAAATTGATGGCGTTTCATTTCGCGGCGTAAATCGCCCTCCGCCGGCATTGGCAGACAAGCTCATTGGTGGCGCCTTTTCCTTTGACGAGAATGAAAACAGCAACCCAGGTGTTGTCATTGGGAGCCAGTTGGCCCGGTTACTCAGCCTTGAGGTGGGGGATGAGGTTGCTGCCTATTCCATGCGACAAAGTGGCGGGACAACTTCGTTTTTTGGTGTGCGCCCGAAGGTGAAAGAGTTTTACATCGCCGGCATCTACGAGACCTCGTTTGCCAATTTTGACGAGCTGTTCGTGTATACAGACATTGCCGTCGCCAGGGCGCTTTTTGGCTACAACACTGAACAGGCTTCCCGGCTAGATCTGCTGCTCACAGACGCAGATGATGCCGCAAGCACGGCACGCGAAATTGAAGATGCCATGGGCTACCCGATCTATGCCCGAACGGTATTTCAGGTATTCCGACAATACTTTGCCTGGGTTAATCTGCAGGAGAGCATCATTCCGCTCATTATTGGCTCAATCACCCTCGTTGGAGCTTTTAATATTATTGGAACCCTGCTGATGATTCTCCTGGAAAAAACCCACGAGGTAGGCGTTTTGTCGAGTATGGGTGCTTCGCCAAAAATGCTCCGCCGGCTATTTTTGCTGCTGGGTCTTCTCATTGGTGCCGTCGGGATGATTGCCGGACAGGTGCTTGCCCTTGTGCTTGCTGTGCTGCAGAAGAAATACGCAATCATACCGCTACCTGAAGAGGCTTATTACATGAAAGTGGCCCCGATCGAGTTGCACGCGCTCGACTTTGTCATTGTAGGGGCCATTGCGCTTGCACTGTGCCTGCTTGCCGCCTATATTCCGGCGCGCGCTGCATCCAGGATTGAACCAATTCGCGCCATTCGATTTAGATAAGTATCTCGGTTTATGCCGCTGGTCGTGTGTGCGGATCAGGCTGTAACCATTTCATTCCATGTTAACACTAAAAGTAGAAAATCCATGTCAGTTCAAGTAGGACAAGCGGCTCCAAGCGTCGAGCTGTATTCTGAAGAAAAAGAACTTTTTAAACTTTCGGACTACCAGGGAAAAAATGTAGTACTGCTGTTTTTCCCCGGTGCTTTTACCAGTGTTTGTACAACCGAGTTGAATACCGTAAGCAACGATCTGGCTGATTACGGCGCAGATACACAGGTTGTTGGTATCTCTACGGATTCACCTTTTGCCCTTGGTGAATTCAAGAAAGCAAACGGATTTGCTTTCCCATTGTTAAGTGACCACGATGCAGATGTTAGCGCTGCTTATGGTGCCAAATTTAACAGAGACTTTACGCCCATGAAGTTCGACCGGATTTCAAAACGCGCGGCGTTTGTTGTTGGCAAAGATGGCAATGTCGTTTATGCAGAAGTACTGGATAATCCTGGCGAAATGCCTAATCTGGATGCCGTAAAAGCAGCAGCCAGCAATTAGGTAATGCCGGCTGTAAACGAACATATCGCTGTTCAGGTGCTGCTTTTTAGTATGCTGCGCGAAAAGCTCGGGCGTACCTCCCTGGAGGTGTCGCTCGAGCCTGGCGCAACAGGCAAAGACCTGCTGGATCAGCTCTGCGAGCAGTACACAGAGATTTGTGCGTATCAACAAGTGGTCCGGCTCGCTGTAAATGCGAGTTATGTAAAAGATGATGTTGTGCTTGAAGCTGGCGATGAAGTGGCATTGATCACACCGGTTAGTGGAGGGTGATTGGTTGGATTCTTCCCCGCTGCCTACACACGCGAAGAAAGACGACCGGACCTGGGTAGCTTTAACTCACGAAAGGCTCGACCTTGCAGCTGTTTCCAATTTTCTCTACCATCCCAGGGCTGGTGGCGTAGACATATTTTCCGGCACCACGCGCCAATGGACAGGCAGTGGTGAAACGGCAAAAGAGACGGTTGAGTTGAGTTACGAGTGTTATGAAATGATGGCGATTCAGGAAATGCAGGCACTGCTTGATGAAGCAATCGGAAAGTGGCCCGTTGTCAGAGGGTGCCTCTTACATCGGCTGGGTATTGTGCCTGTCGCAGAAGCAAGTGTGGTTATTGGCATTGCCACCCCACATAGGGGTGATGCGTTTGAAGCGTGTAGGTTCTTGATAGATCAGCTAAAAATACAAGTGCCCATCTGGAAGAAAGAACACTATTCGGATGGAAAAAAAGAATGGGTAATGGGCAAGGGAAAGCCTGAGGTGAAATAACTGCGCTGGAATCGTTTCCAGCGCTTTTTTTATTTATAAAGCAAATTGTGTGCATGACAAACTGGCTCATCAAGAAGTCGCCGGTATACTATGGCTGGGTCATCGCCTTTGTCGCAACCCTGGGGATGATCATGACCTCGCCAGGCCAGACCTATATTGTCTCGATTTTTATCGAGTACTTTATCGCTGAGTTAGAGATTAGCCGAAGTGTGATCAGTTCGATGTACACCGGTGCTACACTGGGAGGCAGCTTTGCGCTACCGTTTGTGGGGAGGCTAATTGATCGCCACGGTGCGCGACGCGTGGTGCTTGTCGTCAGCGTTTTGTTTGGTAGCGCATGTCTCTACCTCGGCTGGGTACAAAACGCAGTGATGTTGGGGATGGGTTTTCTTGCCATCCGGCTCCTGGGGCAGGGGAGCCTTGGGCTGGTTAGCATGAATGTGATTAACCAGTGGTGGATCAGCCGGCGCGGTATGCTGATGGGTATTTCAGGGGTCTGTGTCTCGCTGCTGGGTCTTGGTCTCTTTCCAGTTGCTGTGAATTACATCATACAAGACATCGGCTGGCGGAGCACCTACATCCTTTTAGGCTTGATACTGATTTTAGGGATGGCGCCGCTAGGCTATTTCTTTTTTAGAGATCGGCCAGAACAAGTTGGATTGCTGCCCGATGGCCGGAAGACGCTGCCTGTGGCAGAAGAAGGTGAGCCGGAAGTTGTTCTGGAAGACAACTGGACGCCGGCTGAAGCTTTTCGCACACCTGCCTTCTGGGTCGTTGCTGGTAGTGCAGGGACCATTTCGATGTTGAGCACCGGGCTTGTTTTTCATCTGGTAAGCATCTTCGGCGACCAGGGCCTCGATGCCAACACAGCAGCTTCAGTATTTGTACCACTTTCAATCACGATGGCTATCGTCAATTTCGCCGGTGGCATACTGGCAGATCGTGTCCCGGTCAGATTGTTGTTGATCACAGCGCTGCTCGCCATGGCTTCCTCACTTTTTCTGGCCATTCAATTAGGCAGTATTGCGATGGTCATTGCATTTGGCGTTGTGCTTGGGGCAACCAGTGGATTTTATCGGGTGATTATGAGTGTGCTTTGGGCCAACTATTTTGGGCGGCTGCACCTTGGTAGTATCATGGGGACCGCACAAACAATCGCCATTGCTGGCTCAGCCCTTGGGCCTATGCCAATTGGTATCGCCCGGGACCTGCTTGGTAATTACGAAGCAGTACTGCTCTGGAGCATGCTTGTGCCGGCGTTCTTCATTGTAGCAAACTTGCTTACAGGTCGCCCTCAGCGGAAAGTGTAATAGATTTTGATTGGGGTCGGACTGGCCTTATTTATCCAATCTTTTGTAAAGTCATTCCCAACTTGATTGGAAATCCACAGCTTATTGACTTAAGGATGTGCAAGCATTAGACAAAAAAAGTATCCCGAACTCAGAAAATGGCGCCGTTCGGGATACGCCAAATAGAATTGAGACTTTAACCTCTTATTTCTTCTCGCGTAGTTCAATTTTCGGCGAACCGTCATCCCATTTCCAGTCGATGTCTATCTGTTCCTCGTTTGCTCCTGCCCATTGCCAGCGGTTGCCGTGCGGCGTAAAGAAGACAGATCCAGAAATGTCATGGTTGGAGTGATCAAAAATTGCAAAGGCCAAATTGCCAGGCTGTCCCTTAATTGTCGAAGAGCCGCTGTGATTGACCGCCTTCAAGTCAGCCGAGATGTTGAATACTGCATTGATGCTCTGTTCAGCTTCACTTGAAAAGGAATTCGTATTCAAAATGTCAATGTTTTGCTGGACCCATTCGTGACTTGATGGATCCCATATCCAGACGTAGATATCGAATGATTTTGTCACCTTGTGCTCATCTTGAACAGTAAATGCATGGGTTTGAAGCGACACGTCAAGCGGCTTTAGTTTAGCTGATTTGAGTTCGCGTTCGAGTTCTTTTGTTGGTTGCATGATGGTAATCAGTTATGATTGAGAAATCTTGATTACAGGAAATGACCATCCTGTATATTTAAATAACAGGAAGAGGTGTTAAATCGGTCCATTTGCATAGATGAGTGTCTGATCAATCAGGCACAATCATTTTTCATTTTGCTTCTTCTTGGCCGTGCTTGTTTTTTGCTGAAGTGGTGTTTGTGTAGGCGGGTCTTGTGGCTTTGCACCGGGTCCAGCTTGCCAAAAGGCAATATTGCCTTTGCTGTCCAGTACAGAAAGGCCTTCGCCGCCTTTGAGTGCGCTCACCAGATAATGGAACGCATCGTTTGAGGAAAAAGCAGAACTGAGGTACCAGATTGTTTTACTGAGTGGCGCCCAGATGCCGAGATGCATCAAGCGTTCAAAAAAAGCCTGGCGGTTTTGGCCGGCATCCTGGAGACTGAACGATATAAACAAATTGTTTTGATAGTCCCAGTAGGTGTTGATCAGGTCCGCCATTGGTTGCTGCAGGTGCCACTTTGCGCTGCCGTTGGCCGGGTCAAGTAACATCAACGCAGCACTGCTGTCTATGCGCCGGTCAACCATGCTGGCATTGATTTGCTTGAATGCTTCATCTGAAGCAAATCGTGAATTAATTTTCCAGAAAGAAGCACCAATTTTCTGTGTTTTCCCGAGTTCACCGATCACAGCTGATACAACGGAAAATCCTGGCTCAGACTCTTGAATGCCGAGCGCAAGGTACAGGCAATGCGATGCTTTTTTCTTCATAAAGGTAGACGGGGTTAGAGGTGATGGTACTATACCATTAAACTAAAAAACTGCATCAATTTTTGCGTCAATCCTGTGAAAGAAATGGAACGATTTGATGAAGCATTTGAGGGGATATATGTGCGCGCCCAAGTTGGCCCCTTGCGCAGCACCAACGTGCAAAAGAATGTCAAAATGGCAGGTTTTGAAACAAGAGGATGCCATTCTGCATAACTTTCAGGTTATATTGAACATGGGCATGATTTCTGCGTTTAGCTTATTTGTTATTTAGAAATCGGAGCCGTTGCAGAACAGCCCATTTCATCTGAGTATTTTTAACCAATGCGCAATGCGCAGTTTTTATGGCTAAACAAGAACCAATTAAGCAACAGGGTGTCGTCACTGAGGCGCTCCCAAACACACAATTCCGCGTACAACTCGACAATGGTCATGTGATCCTTGGTCTTCTGTCCGGCAAAATGCGCAAGTTTTTTATCCGCATCCTCCCTGGAGATCGCGTAGACGTTGAGATGTCGCCTTACGATCTCACAAAAGGTCGCATTGTATACCGCTACAAAGGGTAATACAATAAGCATGTAGTGTAATCAGGCGCAGGCCTACTCGTGTCGTATCGCATCGACGGGAGAGAGGTTGGCTGCGCGCCACGCCGGATAAGTCCCAAACCCGATGCCCACCACGATGGCAACCACAAAGATCACCCCCAGTGATCCTGTCGAGAACGCCATTTCAAAGGGGACCTCTGCCATATTCTTTATTATAGGAATTGCCACCAACAGGGTGGCGAGGCCGAGCAGCAAGCCGAAGACGCTCCCGACCAGGGAGATGGTTACCGATTCCGTTAGAAACTGAAAGACGATGTCTTTCTTTTGCGCGCCCGTAGCTTTTCTGATGCCTATTTCGCGGGTGCGTTCTGTGATGGCAATCAAGAGCACATTCATTACGCCAATTCCACCAACGAGTACGGATATACCGGTTATGAATCCCATGACCAGTTTAAAGACCCGTATGCCTTGTCGGACCTGCTCCACGCGCATCTGATTTGTAGCGATAGAAAAGCCGGCGCTGCCGGCGTCCACGTTGTTGTCCAGCCAGTTTGTGATTTGCGCTTTAAGGAGTGGTACCTGCGCTACGTCTTTTGCCCGCACCAGCAGGCGAGATGGCGCTTCTCCTCCAAGGGCCTTAATCCAGTAATCGATTGGCCCCAAAACAAGCGGATCGCCATCCACAGCGCCTTTCATAACCCCGATAACTTCCGCTTCTTGCTCATCGATTAATACAATACGTCCCAACATAACATCAACGCTGTCTTGTTCTCCTGCAAGTCTTGATGCCACGCTATAGGCAAGCACTACAACCGGCTCATTGGTTTCCATTTCTGTCCTGGTAAACGCGCGGCCAGCTGCAAATTCGTGCCGGTATACATCGAAGGCGCTTGACATCGTTGCTTCCATGTAAATGCCTGACCTTGCCGTATCTCCAGGAAGCATAATGCGTGCATTGATTGGGTTACTTAGCGTGAGGTCTGCTTCATTCTTTATCAATGCCGCTAATGCATCTGCATCACGTACCTGCAAATAGGCGATAGACTCGCGGTCCAGATTCACGCCATCTACCCGTTCTTTTGTCCGCGGGGATACAGAAATGCCTTCCAGGCTTGTAGTGGTTGAAATTTGATTGCGCGCGTATTTCTCCAGTCCATCACCCAGAGAAAGGATTGCAACCAATGCCGCTACGCCAACAACCAGGCCAATGGTGGAGAGAAAGGTGTGAAGTGGATTGGCGCGGAGGGTCTGGAAGGCAATGTTGGCAATGAGTAAAATGCGGCGCATCAGGGCAAATTAGATCTTAGAGATGGTGAGTGCTTTTGAGATTTTTCCTGCTACGTAATAATACGGCATTAGTTAGGGCAAGAAGGACAAAGTACATGGGGTATGGAATTACCTCTGGGGTATTCGGACGATCGAGGTGATATGCTTCCTTTGTACAGGTTGTCCGTTGCCTTGAAGGCTACCATTTACTGCTGGCTGAACGACCTGAGGACCGATTCCATGCGGCCCATCGGGTCTTTACTGGTGTCTGGGATAAAATCCGTGTCGGTTACTTGTTCGTACAATTCGATATAGCGGCTGGCAATATCAATCCGGAAGGCGTCTGGTAGGTCCGGAAGCACTTGACCTTCCTTGCCTTGAAATCCGTGGTCCATCAACCATTCGCGTACAAACTCTTTCGAAAGCTGTCGCTGTGGCTGATTTGAAGAAAGCAGCTCTGCATAGGTGTTTGCGTAGAAATAGCGGGAAGAGTCTGGGGTATGTACCTCGTCGATCAAGCAGATTTCGCCGGCGCTGTCGAGCCCAAATTCATATTTGGTGTCTACCAGGATAAGTCCGCGCTTTTGGGCCATGTTTGTGCCGCGTTCGAACAGGGCAAGGGCAATGGACTCAAGCTGGTTGAAGGTGTCTTCCGGGAGCAAGCCGCGGGCGATGATTTCTTTACGCGAGATATCTTCATCGTGGCCTTCTTCAGCTTTGGTCGCTGGCGTCAGGATTGGGGTGGGGAAAGCACTGTTCTGCAGTAGCCCATCAGGCATCGGCTTTCCACAAAGGATACGTTTACCTGCTTTGTATTCGCGCCACGCGTGGCCGGCCAGGTAACCCCGGACGACAAACTCTATCGGGAAAGGTTTGCAAAGGCGCGCTACGGTAATATTTGCATCAGGCACCTCCACTACATGATTCTGAACGAGGTCGGCGGTATGCTCAAAGAAATAAGCGGCAAGCCTGTTCAACACCTGTCCCTTAAACGGGATGGTTTGCCGTAGAACATGATCAAAGGCTGAGATTCGATCAGAAGCTACAAGGATGAGCCTGTTGGGTTGCTGGTAGGTGTCGCGTACTTTGCCGCGGTATAGATTGCCAGTAAACGTGAAATTGGTGGACGCAATGGTGTGGTCCAGTTGAGCTTCTACAAGCGTACGGTCCATTCGCTACAAATCAGATGGTTGGGGTGGAAGTACTTGTTATCCCCGTTTTAAAAGGCTGGAACGCCTGATCTGAAGCTCCGGGACAATAAGCGTGCTCTGCGGTGGCTCCTGCCTGACGCGGTTGGAGAGGCGGTTAATCATTACATCCGTCGCTTTATGGCCAATTTCCTGCAGTTTCAGATCAACAGAGGAGAGTCCAATATAACGACTGGTTTTGATATCCCCATATCCTACAACGGCAACATCTTCTGGTACTTGTCGGCCTGCATTGCGTACGGCACTCCAGGCGCCAATGGCCTGCGCATCGCTAAGGGCCAGCACAGCAGTGATATCCTCGTCCATGGCCATCAACGATTCCATGGCTTCGTAGCCGGATTCTTCGCTGATGCCGGCGTGTTTCTCGGTTGTCCCGTGCTGGATGAATTTAGGATTCACTTTTAGGCCGGCGGCTTCCATTGCTGCGTGGTAGCCACTTGCGCGTGTCTCTAAAACCTGGTCAGGGTCGAACTGAGACATGATCAGGCCAATGTTGGTGTGCCCTTGTTCAATCAAGTGGGTGGTTGCCTTCTTGGCGCCTGCGGCTTCATCCCAGTAGTAACAGTCAAACTGTTCGTAATCTTCACCCAGTAAAATGACAGGCGCACGCAGTGTTACCAGTTCTTCAACCAACTCGTCATCTACGTGGAGCACGAGGATCAAACCCTCAACAGCACCCCGGCCAAGGAAGTCTAACAACTTGGCTTTGGGATCCTCTGAACCAAGGTCGAACAGAATGAGATCAAGCTCCTCTTCGCGGATACGGCTTCGCACACCTTTCAGTACGCTATTGTGATACGGTGTTGTAAAAGAAGGCAGCGCAATGACAAGTGAGTCGGATTGCTTTTGGGCAAGGATTTTTGCGGTTCTATGTGGGCGAAACTGCAAATCGGAAATAGCGCGGAGCACCTTGTCACGTGTTGCGTCTGAAACATCGTTGGATTTGTTCAGCACGCGGGATACAGTAGAGATAGCAACACCCGCCCGGGCAGCTACATCGTAGATGGTGGTTTTGCCTTTGTTGTAGGACATAAAAGCCAGAATACGCTTTTTTTGTTGTGAGTATACTTCCTATGTGTAAGTATATACGCTCAAAATTAATAACGGATCTAATTATGATAAATACAAATTATTAAGGAGTTATGTCGAACCAGCATAATTAATTAATTGGTAGTAATAACTTGCTATCACAACATTTAACCCGAGGTTATGGTCGGTTGAACGTTCAAGCACCTCCTTTGATCGATATGCTTGCCTTGCCAGCCAAAAAAGCTGCGTTTATGTTTCTCTGGTCTTATCTTGTGCGCATTCCTTGGTAACGAAGACATTCAAAAGAACAGGTAAAGATGGCAAGTGTCAGGCTTGATAACGTGCGTAAGGTTTATGACCCTGATGTTGTTGCAGTACAGGGTGCTTCTTTTGAAATTGAAGATGGTGAATTTGTAGTTTTGGTTGGGCCTTCCGGGTGTGGGA
>JBCCIM010000162.1 GCA_039111535.1 Bacteroidota bacterium
GGCGAGTTTAAACGCCCCGTACCCGCCCATCAATTCGCCAGTTATCCCACGGCTGTCCCGGTTTTGCAGAATTCTGTAACGCGACTCAACAAATGGAATCATCTCTTCCATGGTAAAGTCGATCCACCGGCCACTTGTCGATGAGTTTTCGAAAAAGCTGCCAACGGTCGGGGTGCTGTAGTTGGGGGCTACAAGTATAAACGGATCGATTGTGCCGGCGGCAATTGCTTCGTCGAAAATCTTCTGTACTACACCGTCTTCAAACATCCGCTCGTTATCCCAAAAGAGGCCATGGAAATAATAGATAACGGGATACGACTTGTCAGACGCATCATACCCGGGTGGTAGATAAATGGAGATGCTGCGCTGTGGGTCAAGTCCTGTTTTTGTGTTTTGCAGGACCACGGAGTTGATGTGTTCGCGAACAACCTTGCCTTTAGGCGTAGGGTCGGTAAGGGGAGATATAAGAACCAACCCCAAAAGCGATAAAAGAAACGTATGCATGTTTGTTCAGTTCAGGTTTATTGATGGTGCCCTGAACATACCCTGGTGTGCCTGTTTTGTCGTTCAACCCGACCGGCTCGAACCTTTTGGGGCCGAAATGCCCTTTATTTTTTGCTACTCGTGTTTATGGTATGATTTACGAAAAGGGACATAATCATTTTATCTATGTGTACTGCCGTTCGGGTTACACGTAGCAACTTTATCGATAAAGACATGAAAATCTTTAAGGGCATTCTTGTATTCGTTATTGCAATCGGTTTCGTATGTACCACCCAGGAGGCCGTTGCACAACCCTTTACTGTCAACCCGCACCGCGTAGATCCTTACAAGCAGTTCAAGTTTCGGGTCAAATGGGATGGGCGATATATTCCCGGCATCACGAGCGTGAGTGGATTACACCGGAAAACCCAGGCCATTGAATTCAGAACAGGGGGAGATGCAAACAATATTCGGAAATCACCGGGGCCGACGTCCTACTCTCAAATTATTTTAACGCGCGGCCTCACACACGATACGTCGTTTGAGGAATGGGCTGACTATGTGTCATCCGTAAGCAAAGGGCTGGGGGATGAGATCGCGCTTGCGCGCTTCCGGAAAGATATTGTAATTGAGCTTTACAACGAAGCCGGCCAGCTCGTCATGGCATACCAGGTGTATCGGTGCTGGCCCTCTGAATATGAAGCGTTTGATAACTTGAATTCAAGAGGTAGGGGAGAAATTGTTGAAGAAACCCTTGTGCTAGAAACGGAAGGATGGATCCGTGACCGCGAAGTAAGAGAACCGCTTGAGCATTAGGCGCATTGCTAAATTCGGTGGGTTAAGACTAACTGTGAGCAAGGCAACTACCAGGGGAACACCTCCTCCGTCAATCAAGTTTATTGCCTTGGCAACTAATTCTGTAGCTTACCGATTTATGAAGGAAGAATCAGCTGATATCCTGGGACCACTGGACAACGCGCCGGCTTACCGCGTGTATCGTTTGTCACGGTTGTTGCGGCACAATTTGCGACGAATCCTCGGGACAGCAGGCCTGGATGTGTCACCAGAGCAGTACTTCATGCTTTATAAGCTGCACCAGAAAGATGGTGTACCGCAGGCGCAATTGGCTGATCCAGCGTTTGGCGACTACCCGAATATGACCCGGATGATTGATGGATTGGAAAAGAAAGGCCTGGTTGAGCGTAAGAATGATCCGGAAGATCGCCGGCGTTACATGATCATGCTTACAGAAAAGGCGCGCACCCAAATGCGAGCCCTTGAACCTGCGATCGTTGAAGAACGTGCGCTTATCCATACCGCATTTAACGAAGACGAGATTAACCAAATGATGGAATTCCTCGCGCGCTTCCAGCGGCTGATTGAAAAGTAAAAAATTTTGACTTAAAACTTGCCTGAGCAATGATTATTAAAACAACTTTGTATATAATTTCTTTACTGGGATGCGTAACCATGTTTGCCGGGAAGGCTACTGCCCAACAACGCGCAGAGACACCGCTCCAGTTCAAGGACGTAGAAGTGGAGGGGATCAAGTTTTCCTGGCGGTTTGCTTCGGGGAGGCTGTTTTGCCAATTGGAAGCACCGACAACCGGTTGGGTGGCCATGGGCTTCAATACCAGGCCTGGTCTGGCTGGTACCCACCTTGTAATGGCTGCTGTGGTCGATGGTAACGTGTTTGTCGATGATCTATACATCGTTGGCCCTGGAGATCCCAGGCGTATTGAAGCGCTGGGTGGCGCACTCGATCTGCAGGAAGTTGACGGAAACGAAACGCACCAGTCGACCAGGATTTCGTTTAGTATACCCGTTGCACCCACCGACAACTGGCGAAAAAAGCTTACCGCAGGCGTTACCTATGACCTGCTACTTGCCTACAGCACACACGATGCGTTTGAGCATCATTCGCGTATTCGCCGGCATATAAAAGTGGTGCTTTAATTGGTTTGGCTCAAGGACAAGGTAGATCTACAAAAAATGAGAGTCATATCCTTTTGCGCATTGTTACGTATAACCCGTTGATACTGAGCCCACTTACCAGTTCGTGACAAGAGATGCCTGATATTAAACCCAACCTACAACTGGAGACGATTCGTTGTTTGCCAAAAGGGATTTGCTCATGGAATTTCAATCTGAGTGGGGAAGCCTTTGCTGCAGACGTTGCATTTAACTTGATGTCAGAGCAAGGGCAAATTTTGCTTGATGGGTTGGTGTTTGAAGTCGTCAAACCAACTATGTTTGACGGCCATTGGAAGTTAGAGTACAAAGACCAGGAAGTTGCTTCAGCGTCCAAGACCACGGCGCTGCTCCGTGTTTTTGAAGTATCCAGTGTGGAGGCCGTCTTTAGCGTACGGCCGGCTTTTGCGATGAGCAACAGTTTTCTGATTGAGCAGGATGGCGTGGTGATGGGGCGAATAGTGCCGGATCACATGTTTACCCGCAGGGCTACAATCCACATGGACCACGAAATGCAGCCACATCACGTCGCGTTTGCTTTTTGGCTTACCGTACTCATGCGACGCAGGGCCGCGCAGAGTTAGCTGCGATTAAGCGTTTGCTGGAGAAAGGCCTAGCTGCAGGAGCCCGAACTTGGGTTGGAAATGGTTGAAATGTCTGTTTCAGTCAGACCGGTGACAGTTACGCAAATGAGATTGTTGTCGCCACCTCCGCTTGTGGAAAAACTACGCCCTTCAACAATGACAGTGCTACCAGAATTGGTAAGCGCAAAAGTGCCATGGACAGTCTGGAATTCATCGTTTGAATTGATGGTGTAGCCGAGGTCTTGAAATATGATGCTCTTTCCCGTAAAGTCCCCAGTTATATTGCCATCTGCAGGTTTACCACCTCCCAAAATTTCTGGTGTCTGTAGCCATTTTTGTGCAGATGATGCAATGTTGATAGCAGTGAACGTTAACGCATCTGCGTTAGCTTTTTTCTGGTTTTCGCTGAAGGCCTGAACGCCGACCATAACAGCGAGGCCGACAATTACGATGCCGGCTACGAGGAGTAGTAATTGTTGTTGTCCCATTCCAACTCATTAATTTGATAGCGCGATGCAAGCAGAATGATTGTCTGAGATGTGAGCGTCGGAAAATACATCGGCTGCCAATTTTCCTGTGCAGGAATTTGCTATCTATAACGCGTAGTTTTGACCCATTGCATAGGGTAGATTTGACTACAAGCGTGTCCGTTTTGAATATGTTTGCTTTCGTTTTTCGCCTCATCTGGTCTTGATGTATATTCAGCAGTTGAGGTACTCATTTCTTTCTCTCATCACCGTTTCTGCACAATCAGGTAAATAGCAAGATCGATGAACGATAAGCAGGTCCCACCCGAGCCCGGAAGGCTAGCCATTGTGATTATCCATGGTATTGGCAATCAGCAGCCCCTGGACACGATGTTTCCCTTTGTAAACAACTTGATAGAAGAGCCAGCGAGGCCAGGTGAGCCTAAGTACTGGAGTAAACCCGATCGTATTTCGGATACCTTCGAACTGCGAAGAATGACTGCAAGAAAAGGGCAGGGTAGACCAACAACTGACTTTTATGAATACTATTGGGCACACCGCATACCAGGTGCAACGCTAAAACAAATCTGGACCTGGTTTCGCAGGGTTGTATTTGTTAATCCAAAAAATCTAATCCCAAAGATTCGGAAATACCAGGTAATATCCCTGGCCTTTTTGATGCTGGTAGTGATAGGATACATCAGTATTTCAGTACCGGTTATATCAAAATGGCTAGCTCCAGGACTAGATTCAATTGCGGCAAAAGTTGTGGCTGGCATATTCTATACCGTAGTCGTTCGGCTTGTTTTACAGGCAGGGCATACCGTCTTAACGCAATATGTTGGGGATGCTGCGCGCTACCTCCATCCCGATCCGGAGAACATTCAGATTCGTCAAGCAATACGCGCAAACGGTGTTAGGCTACTGAAAAAGTTACATGAAGTAGATCATAAAGGTAAGCAGAAATATTCCCGAATTGTGGTTGTTGGACACAGTCTTGGCAGTGTCATTGCATACGATATCGTAAATATTCTGTGGAATGGGTACAACAAAGAAATGGAGTCGGGTCCTGAGAGCCTGCTTCATGCACTGCATGACTGTGCGCTGAAATTAAAGGATGATCCAACACCTCGACACTGCGATGAATACCAGAGCATGCAACGATTGTATTGGAAGGAGAGATATGATGCGCTCAGGGATGCCGGCCAGTCAGCCTGGCTAATTAGTGATCTGGTAACGCTCGGTAGCCCACTAACGCATGCAGAAGTATTGCTAAAAACTAAAGACAGCAGCCTGAGCAAGCGGATTCGGCATCGCGAGCTACCCACGTGTCCGCCTGAAATGGAACAGGATCGATGGGACAATGAGACCAGGTTTGCATACCGTAAACACGGAAGGAGTGGTCCAACCAATACGTTTGTACCGCATCACGCTGCAGTGTTTAGCTGCACCCGATGGACAAATATGTTCTTTGCCGGAGATGCTGTTGGGGACCGTTTGGCTGAAGTATTTGGTTTTGGAATCAAAGATATCGAGCTTTCAACTTCAAATGCGAAAAAGCATAAATGGCCAACGAGTCACACTGTCTATTGGAAGAATGTAAAAGGGTCAGACAGCCATCTTGGTCCTTTACGTCAACTCCTTGGGTTCAAAAATTATCAGAGTATGACAAAGCGTAAATATGCCCTGGCCCAAAATTGCGAAAAGGCTTTATGGCTTGATTCTTATCAACCAGAACTGAAGGCCCCTAATTCGGAAGCAGACTTGCTGCTTTTCGAGCAAGGAAATGCAGTCGATGAAGCAGCTCAGTTGGCATACGAGGGTGGAAATGAGATTGATGGTTCGTTCTGGGAAGCAACGCTAAATACAGAGGCTGCATTGGAGGCCGGCTTTAAACTGCTGTATCAGGCAGCTTTTGAGCACGAGGAGCTAAAAATCAGACCTGATATCATTGAAATACGAGATGATGGCGCATTTGTGTTGAGAGAGGTGAAAATGAGCACCTCATTCGACAGAAATAAAACCAGAATACTACAGGATATCGCTTTTCAATTGTATGTTTTGCAGTGTAAAGGATTCCGGGTTGCAGAAGCAAAGGCGGTCTTGATAAATAAATCATACGTTTCTGGGATCGACGAGCCTAGGTTTACAGAAACTGATGTGACCGCGGATGCGCAGCAAATCGCTGATCAAATTGAAAGTGACAGGAAAAGATTCAAGAATGTACTCGACTTGAAGAAGGCACCAGCAGTAGCCATTGGTTCACAATGCAGCCGGTGTGGGTTTAAACCTTTTTGCTGGAAAGACATTCCGGATGGATCTATTTATCAGATACCACGCCTGAGTGCAAAGAACAAAGATGTACTTGTTTCCAGAAATGTACTGTTAGCAAAAGATGTCCCGGAAGACGTCAAGATCTCCGATAAGCAACGCGCATATGTCAATCTGCAGCGTTCAGGCAAAAGTGCAACGGACAAAGCCGCTATTCGAGACATATTGGCAGGCCTGGAAAAGCCTTACTATTTCCTGGATTTTGAGACCTTTTCTACACCGTTGCCCGTTTGGCCGAACACCCGTCCACATAAAGATATTCCCTTCCAATACTCTTGCCACAAGCTTGATGAGGAAGAGCTCACACATGCTGAGTATTTGCACCGCTCTTTTGACGATCCGCGGGCACCTATTGTCGAAGGGTTGCTTGAGGTGCTTGGTAGCAAAGGGACAATCTTTGTCTATCAGCAAGTTATGGAAGAAGGGGTTTTGAGATCATTGATGGAGCAATTTCCGAAGTATCAGCCGCAGCTGGAGAATATCATTGCTCGGCTTTTTGATCAGCTACAAATTGTCAGAAAGCATGTCAGAGAGCCAATACTTTATGGATCTAACACGCTAAAGAATGTGAATGATAAACTGTTGGAATCTGTGAACTACAGTGAACTCGACGTGCGTGAAGGGCTACAGGCACGCGCGGCCTGGTACAATATGACAAGCTTGCCAGAAACTGAACGAGACGGTATTGCGCAAGCACTGCTAGCGTACTGTGAGCAGGATACCCTGGCTCAGGTCAAATTACACGAGTGGTTTATGAAAGCCTAAACCAAAAAGGCCCGCCGGCCATTTAGGGCCAGCGCGCCTTTTGCCATGGGTTATACAGCAACAATAATGGTTATGGGTTAGTGGAAGGCACCATCAATTGTTTGGCGAACTCAGCACCAATCAACTGGGTAAGGATGCCATCGCTTGAGCCGCTATTGGCGCCACCTGCGAAGTAGGTGGAGGGCAACTGGATTTTAGCCAGCTCCTTGGCTACCTGAACAGCAGTTTCTTTTTCAATCTGCGCGCGCTCCTGTGGCGTGAGGCCGGCGGAGACAAGCAGCTTGTTTTGATACGCTTCAGCATCAGCCAGTGTCTTCTGCGTCCGGGCCTGTACAACGGCCGTTTTTTCGGCCATTTCAGCGGCAGCCAGATTTTCGGATTCCACCAGCTTTCGCGTTTCCGCTGCAATAACCTGTTGAATCTGCTCTTTCTCCAGCTTTGCCCGCTCTTCAGCCTTGTTTGATTCACCTTCCTCGATGATGCGCTTTTTGCGTTCTACAGCAAGCTGCGCAGCTTCGATTTCTTTTTGGGTGTTGGCAACAATGTCTTTCAGGTCTTGTAACCTCGACAAAAAGACTTCTTCCCATTCCTGGTCGTCAGCATCTGCCTGTCGCACGTTCAAGCCATAGCGGCCAAGCCCTTCGTTGATGCGTACAGGCTCACCTTTTTCGTACTTGATTTCATAGCGAACAGACGACGTTTTTGCTCCCGAGGTGATGGTGCGCTGGGCACCTATGGAATCCACTTGCGGCATATCCGTGATTTCAATCAACTCGTATGTGCCGTTGCGCAGTTGGTCGAGAAACCACTTGTCGTAGTCTGAACTCCGGCCGGCAATGTATCCCTGGGCGCTCATCAGCTTGGCCGTATTTTTCTTCGCCGCACTAATGATTGGGACTACACGGCCATACACAAGGCCTTCTTCAGACTTGCTGTTGACTGCCAGGCTTTGAAAGGCATCAAGGTCATCCGGTGCTGTCGTAATGACAACCGTTGAACCGATGTAGCTGCTGATAAAGTCGTTAAACTCGTAATCGCCAGCAGCCAATACGTAGGTGTTTTCAGATTCTACGCGAGATCCACTTTCAAATCTCTTGTACTGCGAAGGCACAAGCTCTTTGACAATGATCTCATGGTCAATTTCAATCACCTTTGCAAAAAGCCTCGGCTTGACGCCGTTGGTATTTACATAGGTCTTTGTGCCACCCCATGGGTATTGCAGTACATAATCAGTAGATGCATCTGCCATAAAAAACAGGCCATTCATACCAAATATGGTAAAGATGCCGCCAAAGATGAGTGCGCCCCGCATGCGAGTTGAATCAAGGAAATTGAGTGTTGGCAGTTTCTCGAAGGGCAAAAAGAATCCTGCAATCCCTGCTACAAGCAGGATTGTACCAATGGTTGTAAACATAGCTACCTCCTTTTGTCTACAAATCTATGAGAAGTTAGCTGCTGAGCCGGCTCTTTAGATCAGCTAAAGATGTCCGTTTGTACGTACAAATTGTGGAATATGTTAGGGTGCTTTTTGCGATTTTTGTGGTTCTCCGCTGTAATCGACTTAAAAAAGCAGGAAATATTTTTATTTACACGCAAAAACATGCGGTAACAGGTGTGCAATGATTAACAGGGGGCACACGTTACTTAAACGTGCGCTGTTGGTTCTTTACAAGTCGCTTACAGGAATACTTCCTGTAAGCACTGTATCCATCTGTCCATTTATCCAAGTTAATTATGGTCTCGGGGTTTGTTATATTCACAGGGATTACGCAATTCCAGGATGCATTTTTGATAGTGGCCCCATATTGAATGTAGCAACATACAGATCATTGGTCGTTTTAGGCGCCGGTACGGTAATCGTGATGGGGCTTTTTCTATATTTTGTCTTCACCGGATGGCCGGGCGCGCCAAGCAACTGTGTATATGATGCTCCGGATACTTGTTACTGCGAAGCGTTTGATTTGGCTGATGTGGAAGCCGGCGCACCGGGCATTCGTCAGCCAGTAAACACGTGGTCTAATCTCTACTCGTTACTTACTGCTTTATTGGTCGCCATTTTTGTGTACCGGGATCGCCTGAAATCCGGCGGCGCTGCAACGCCTAACCTCATGTATGCAGCTTCACCCTATGCTGACTTGTACGTGTTTGCCGTCCTGTTTCTCGGATTGGGAAGCATGTGGTTTCATGGCTCCCTGACCGTGTGGGGTGGCGTGGTTGATGGGTTTTCGATGTATGTGTTTGCTGCGTTTTTACCCTTTTATTCGATCCGCCGGTTTTGGGTGTCAGACCGCTTTTTCTGGATTGGCTACACCGCGACCGTAATTTTCTTTACGGTATTGCACACCGTATTGCCGGCTTTTGTTAATATCCTGATCCTCGTGGTAGCATACTTTGCTGTGGAGATCTATATCAGCATCCGAACGCGTATCATCCTGCTCGGTACCTCGGATGCACAGTGGTTTTGGGGGCTTGCCATGGCTTCGATTTTGGCTGCTTCGTTTTTCTGGTGGGCGTCGCATACAGGCAATTTTATGTGTGGCCCGGAAAGCTTCTTCCAGGCACATGGATTGCTCTGGCACCCCCTTGCAGGTATCACGGCAGTGCTAATGTATTTCTATTGGCGAGAGGCTGACGACCCTATATAAACCTTGCGCGGCATTTAACGCGGACTTTGCCTATATTTTGCACCGCCATCAGAAGACACACGGGCGCACTAGACACACGCCATATCGTTGTTCGTTTATTCCAATTGTAAGGGACTTATGTTAAAACGCATCTTGCTATTGCTGTGCATTGTTGGACTTTCAATGCAGACTGGTTGGGCGCAGGGTTTTCCAACTGATGAGCCTGTTATCAAGCGTATTTGGGAAGTGGGGATGGATAGCTCCATGACGGAGCAATTGGCGCACGAACTCATAGACCAAATCGGACCAAGGATTGCCGGATCTGAAGGGCTTGCGCAGGCGCAGCAATGGCTGCTCGATTATTACGGTGAGTGGGGGGTTGAAGCGCGTAAAGAAGAATATGGCACCTGGAATGCCTGGGAGCAGGGTGTACTGCATGTTGATATGCTAAAGCCACGTATCCAGACCCTGGAGGCAGAGATGCTTGCCTGGAGTCCGCCTACCAACGGGCCGGTAGAAGCTGAAGTTGTCATGATACCCGAAGGACTGGATAAAGCGGGTGTGGATGCCTGGCTTTCGACCATCAAAGATAAATTTGTAATGATGTCTCCGGTTGAGCCCATGTGCCGGGCGCGGCAAGAGCTGGAAGCAAACGGTCGGCCCGAGACCGTACAACGCATCGATTCGCTGCGTCGTGCTTCGCGTATTTCATGGAACCGGCGGCTGAGTGGATTGGGCAGATTCCAGGAGCAATTTGCGCGCGTAGATAGCGCCGGCGCATTGGCTGCGTTTACCTCACGTTGGTCCGGCGGCTGGGGTGTGAACAAGGTGTTTAGCGCGTTTACCGATACCGCTGCCGGCATTGACCTTTCCTGTGAAGATTACGGGTTGCTGTTTCGATTAATCCAAAACGGTGTCACGCCTACCCTGCGTGTAAATGCCGAAGCTGAGCACCGCGGCGTTATACCGCAATTCAACCTGATTGCCGAAATGAAAGGCACCGAACTGCCGGATGAATACGTTGTGCTCAGTGCACACCTTGATTCATGGCATGCCGCCACAGGGGCAACGGATAATGGTACGGGTACCATCACCATGCTGGAAGCAATGCGCATCCTCAAAAAGGTGTATCCCAACCCGAAGAGAACCATCCTGGTGGGCCATTGGGGTGGCGAAGAATTGGGGTTGATGGGCTCTGCCAGTTTCCGCGAAGACCATCCGGAAATTATGGAGGGCTTGCAAGCGCTCTTTAACCAGGATAATGGCACCTGGCGATTTGAAAAACTGGAAGGCCAGGGCTTCCTGGCAAGCTCAAAGCACCTGCACCAATGGATGTCGGTTGTACCTCGCTACATATCGGAACACGTTGACGTCGATACACCGGGGCCGCAAGCCAACAGGGGCAGTGATCATACCTCGTTTGTTTGCGCCGGTGCACCCGCGTTTCGCCTGCAATCTCCTTACGACGAATACCGGCAGTATACGTGGCATACCAACCGGGATACGTACGACAAAATTGTATTTGATGACCTGAAAGAGAACGCGACACTTGCGGCTATGATGGCGTACATGGCTTCTGAAGATCCCGAAAAAGTAGATCGAACAAAAGCACAATTGCCGATCAACTCGCGTACAAAGAAGCCTATGGCATGGGGCCCGTGCCGTGAAGCTAGGCGTGGGCCGTCTCGTTAATCTGACAGTCGATCAAACGCCCAGGTGATCTATGGCTTTTTAGTTTCTTCCGGACAGGCAGGAGTACACGATGTGCTCCTGCTTCTGTCTTTTTGTAGTTGAAATTCCGCTCTGACAACTTTTTCTCTGTTTAACCGACTTATCTATATTCCGCAGCATTGCTGCTATTGATTGTGCTGACCAGATTGCTATCGCTTATTCTATTGGGAGCCATGCTGCTCATCTTGATGCTGTATGCGAGTAATTCAGCTGTTGAGCAGGCCGCGCGCGGGAAAACCTACAGCGCTGTAGGAGACATCCCGGCGCGTCCCGTTGCTGTTGTGCTGGGTACTACAAATAGGGTGTATGGCCGGCCCAACCTGTTTTATACAGCACGCATCGATGCTGCTGCCGAACTGTACCATGCGGGCAAGGTCAGCCACCTGATTGTAAGCGGCGATAACAGCAGCAAGTACTATGACGAACCTACCCAAATGAAGTCAGATCTGATGGAAAAAGGGGTGCCTGAAGAAGACATTACGCCAGACTTTGCCGGCTTGCGGACCCTCGACTCGGTGGTGCGGGCCAAAGCGGTATTCGGCCAGCAGCGATTTACCCTTGTTTCGCAGTGCTTTCAGGGGGAGCGTGGTATTTATCTGGCCGGCCATCGTGGCATTGATGCCATCGCATTCTGTGCTGCAGACGTGCATGGACTAGGCGGGCAGCGCACCTACCTCCGCGAGTACCTCGCTCGCTTCAAGGCCGTGCTTGACGTCTGGGTATTGCGTACACAGCCCAAACACCTTGGAGAAGAACTGGGCCTGATGCCGTAACCATGTGCCGCTATGTCTTACATATCCAGTCCGTTGTGCTGCTTCTGCTTGTTTTTGCAGGTTGCAGTGCTTCGCGTGAAGGTGTAAGAAAAGGAGGAGATTGGCCTTCCAACTGTACACAGGTTGCAGGCGTATCGCATGAAGCGTCTGGGAATGTAACTGTGATTACAGACCACATGATAGACTTCGCGGATGATGGATACCAGGTGCGGGCATACAATCCATTTGATCGCCTGATCTATCTGGATTGCAATGATACCATTCAGCCGGGCGCAGCGATTTCCTGGCACACGCCCGATGCCGGCAAGACTTGGATATTTGACCTGCGTCAGGATTTGATAGATGAAAACGGAATTGCATTGGACGCTACTGCCCTTGCCCAACATTTTCTCAAGTCACGAAACAACGCTTTCAAAGTCTCTTCAGAAGCTTTAGACACCTATCGATTGGCGATTGCGTTTGATCAACCCTCGCTGAAGCTTCCGCCTGTATTGCTGTTGCCCCGCTTTGCAATTCCTGTAGCAAATACTGCGGGGGTGATCACGGTAGCGTCTAAACCCGGAGACGATATCCGCGACCGGATGGACTCGGACGCAGGCGCTGTAATTACTGCCGATCCAAAGGTCATTGAGTACGCTGCTTTGAGGCCAGAGTGGACTTCGATGCCTTTGGGGTGGGACAAAACTTATGCCTTGGTTATCGCCGGCAAGAATAACAAGCCCGCCACATTGCCAGAAGCCGTGGTACATGATCTCTATCAAAGTGTAGCCGGTCCGGATGTACGCCAGCGTGGTTCAAAAGTATTTTGGGCCTCATCTTCGGATTGTGATTCAGTTAACGTATACCAGGTTTTTGAGGATTTTAGACCTGAACAATTAAAGCAGGCTGACGCGCATTATAACGCTGCTACATACTTGCTTAAGTACGACGCACAAGATGTTAGGGCCCGCTCGTTGGCAGAGCGGCTCGTTGCGCTCAGTTCTGGGGCTATTGATATACCGGGTGCAGATTCTATGCGTATGCTAATGCAAATTGGCGATGAGGAAAGACGGTGGATTGCACATGTGTCTGGTCGCAGTGTCAGGCCGGGGTTGAAGGCTGTTCATGCCGTTATCGGCGGCTTTTCTCATCAGACGCTATCGCGTTGTAACGATACCCAAATGCTATATGCCGACATGGCGCCGTTGCTGCAACTCAAACCAGATCAAAAACTCCTGTTTCTCCCTATTGTCGATATGCGGCCCAGGATCTTGATTCGTGACAAGCGATTGCAAGTTGTGCAGGATGCGAGGAACGTTGTATTGCTTTCCATTCCTGGACAAAAGACGGAGGAGGAGTGATGAGTTTTCGGCTCCGGCTATTGCTGGCCTTTCTCATCGTCGGCTTGCTGCCTATTCTATCTCTTGCCTTTATCGTGAGGCAAGAGATGACTGATCGCCTGACTACCCTGTACAAGCAACAGGTTGGGGCACAGGCAACGCAAATTAGTGGCTTACTGCAGGCCGAACACGATGAGGTTAGTGAAGCGCTGGCACAATTGCAGCAGTTAATGCTGAACGACAATGCAGTGCGAGCAGCGCTTGCAGCACGACCCTCACCCCAGCGGCGATATCTGCTCGACTATGCGGAGGCACAGATGAATTTGCTGGATTTAGCTTATTTGCAAATTCAGGATGCAGACGGACGCATATTGAGCTCAGGGCATTTTAGAAACGAATATGATCGGTTGGAAGCCGGCTTGCCGGCTTTTCTTGAAACCGGAGGAGTCGCCATGATCGCGGCTCGTATACCAGAGGGCAGTATTGATGTACTGGCTAAGTCTCGTACGATGGAATTGGCAGGGGAGACCTATACCCTGATTGGTGGTGTGTCACTGGATTCAACCTGGATAGCCGGCCTGCCCACGTCACCCAGTGTGTCTGTGCGAATGACCACCGATACCCTAGAAACCAGCCTGCATATGCAATCCTTTGCGGCCGCTGGCATTCAAACGATGCGCGCAGTTAACATACCTTACTTGCAACTGGATAGAAAAGCCATCCAGCAGACTAGATTTTGGGTACTGCATGACGCTACCGGCCTCATTGCATTGCAGGAGAGCGTGAACCGCTGGTTTTTGATTGCGGGTAGTGTGGCCGGCTTTCTTGCTCTAAGCATGTTGCTCTGGCTTTCCAGCCGCATCAGCCGCCCCATCCGTGAGCTTGCAGAAAAAACGGCAGAAGTTGACCTCGACCGCCTCGATGTGAACTTCCGTTCCGACCGATCGGATGAATTTGGCGATCTGTCGCGGCTGCTAGGGAAAATGACATCCCGCCTGCGCCGAAGCACTGCTTTGATCAAAGATGCGGAACGCCGTGCAGCCATGGGAGATCTGGCCCGCCAGGTAAACCATGACATTAAAAACGGACTCACACCTATTCGCAATGTATTTCGGCACTTGTCTCAGTTATCTTCCTCCAACCCGGATGAAATACCGGCTGTGTTCGAAGAACGTAAAGAGACGGTAAATGCCAGCATAGGATACCTGCAGGATCTGGCGGCAAATTATGCCCGCCTTACCCCAAATACCGATCGCTTACCCTGCGACCTAAATGACACGGTGCGTCAACTTGCACAGGATGTCAGGAGCCTCAGGCGGGCGACCCTCAAAACCCATCTTGCGCTTGAGGCTTCAGTGCTTGCACACCCGGTGGCCCTGCGCCGCATCCTTGACAACCTGGTAGACAACGCAATTGACAGCTTGCCTGCTACAAACGGTGTGGTTACGCTCCGCACCAGCCGTATTGACGAAAAGCCGGCGCGTGTCAGGCTTGTTGTAGAAGACAACGGAGCAGGCATGACGGACGCACAGGTGAGCCAGATTTTTCAGGACTTTTATACAACCAAAGCCGAAGGGACAGGTCTCGGACTGTCCATTGTGCGCCGGCTTGTCATGGATCTTGA
>JBCCIM010000163.1 GCA_039111535.1 Bacteroidota bacterium
AGGAGTAAAGAGTGAGGAGTAAAGAGTGAGGAGTAAAGAGTGAGGAGTAAAGAGTGAGGAGTAAAGAGTGGATTGCCTGAACGTTCAAGCATTAACACCAAACTCCTTACTCTTCTCTCCTTACTCCCATCTCCTTACTTCAACAAGGTCATCACGCGGGACTGGCTGAAGTTGCCGTCTAACGTGAGGCGGTAGAAGTACACGCCAGAAGAAACCACGTTGCCACGCGCATCGCGGCCGTCCCATGCATATGCGTGGCTACCGGCTGCCTGCCCACCGTTGAACAGGCTTGTTACGCGCTGTCCGAGCATATCGTAGACTTCGAGCGCAACCTGGCCGGCGCGCTCCAAATCGTAAGAAATGGTGGTTGTTGGGTTAAACGGATTCGGGAAGTTTGCATGCAGTGCAAATACATCCGGTGTTTCGCCTTCCTCGATGCTGGTTGCCATGTTGTTTTCGGCATTTGGCGTCGCAGGAGCGCTTACCCAGTTGGCTACCCCCGTTGCGGCGTTATCTACCAACTGCAAGCTTAAACCAGAAGCTGGCGCAGCCACAAAAGCACCGGTTTCCCAAACACCAGCCGTAACGGCAGTGCCTTCTCTACGATGGTTCGCTTCGCCGTATTGCATGTAATCGAGCATCAAGCCGGCATCGTCAAAATCAGCAGTACCTACATTGTACAAGCCCACTTCGGCGTCTCCATCGTCGTCAGCATCCAGATTTGGCCATGCAACAACCAGGAAGCCACCGGCAGGGATAATGGCGCTACCACCGTCTAGAGCAGTCAGGCCATGAACCGTTGGATAGTCCGGGAAATCACAGAGGATCAGGCCTGTGATATCAAAATCCGTGTCTCCTGTATTCTGAAGTTCTACCCACTTTGTAGCGCCGTCGAAATCAACACCATCAAATCCAATTTCGCTGATGCGAATGGGTACTTCAGCAGTTGGATTTTCGGCATTTGGCGTTGGTGTAGCAGCCACCCAGTTTCCGACACCCGGCGTGCCGTTGTCAACAAACTGGAGGCTGAGGCCGGCGCCGGCGGCTGGGACAAATGCACCGTCGACCCAGAGGCCGGCGTCTTCAGCTGTACCATCGCGGGCATGGTCTCCTGTACCGTACTGCATGTAATCGAGCATCAATGACTCATCGCCAAAGTCGCCCGTACCTGCGGCATAGAGACCTACTTCAGCGTCTCCATCGTTGTCATTGTCGAGTGTTGCCCAGGATACAACAAGGTATCCGCCAGCAGGAATGGTTACATCGCCAGCGAGAACGGCCAGACTGTTGATGGCAGGATATTGCGGGAAGTCGCAAAAGATCAGGTTGGATACATTTTCTTCGGTATCCCCTGCATTGTAGAGCTCAACCCATTTGGTTGCTCCTTCAAAATCAACACCGTTGGTACCTACTTCGTTGATTCGGATCTGCGCAAAAGCAGAAGTGTTAAAAACGAAAAACAACGCAAATGCTGTTGTTATGCGTATCAATTTTTTCATGGTCTCCTTGTTTATTTGAAATAGAGCTGATGCAAAAGTCAGGGCCATAGAGCTGCAATTATCAGACCCATTTTGCCCAGGTTACTAGGATAGTACCCAAGCATCTGTTCATGACTACAGACGTGCTTCAATTTTATATATTGAATTGCAAATTCGCCTTATTCAGGCTGAATTTCGAGGATTGCGGTTATTCGGTCGGTCGGCATTTCAGATGGAGAGGCAGGCCGAAACAATTCGAAATGTTCAAATTTGAGATACGTATCGAGATGATGATCGTAAAATGGACTGAACGGATTACCGCTTTGCCCCCCCGGATACACCCCGTATCCGGTGGGTGGTGAGGTAGAGAAATCTACAACCATGCGCCAACTGGCACTGTGCGTGGTGGTGAGGTTACGCGCCGGCGACAAGGTCTCTGCAAAACCGGGGAAAGCATAGGGGCCGCGCCAGAGGCCCTGCAACGCATCAGAGCGTGTGAAATGTCGGAATACAACTTTATGCAAATCCCCCCATCGCCAATTTTCGCTGTCCCATCCGTAAGTTTCTTGCAACTGTGCAACCGTTTGCTCTATCGCTGAACGCATGACGTCTGCGCCACCTTCAACCGTTTCGGTGCCCTGCCTGTCGAGCCACGGTCCTTCGATTTCATTAGCCAACAAGAAGTAGAGGCGGGCGTCCATGGGATTACGAAGCGAGTCAAAGGCCGGCTCATCCCAAACGAGGGTACGCAAGTTTTCGAGATACAGCTCAAGCACGAGCGGTTCAGCCCGGTCTACCGATGCAACACCTTCCCAGTTGACCAGCATTTCGCGGAGAGACGATGCTTCTTCCGACAACCCATCGACCTGCTCCAAAAGTGGCACAAAGAGATCACGTTGCACTACATAAACATCCGATTGATACATCTTGAGATCTTCTACAGAATGTAATGCCTTGCCTTGCATGAGTGCATCAATGCGAAGCGAGCGGTAGTTAGAGCGCCAGTCGTGGCCGAGGTAATGTGGATACAAGGAATCAGCCGGCTCCTGATTGGTTGATGTCAGGAAGCCTTGCGGCGGATTGAACGAATGCGGCAATTCGTCGAAGGGCACGCGCCCCGTCCAGGTAAAAGCATCTGTGGACCCATCGAGCAATCCCCTTCCATGGCCCGCTTTTCGCATGGGAAGGTAGCCTGTGGAGCGGATTGCAATGTTGCCGACATCATCCCCATAAATAATATTTTGCATGGGCGTATCCCAATGGGATATACCTTCCTGGAATGTGGCGTAATCAGTAGCCCTGTTCATATTCCAAAGTGCTTGCAGGGTCCGCGTAGAGTCGTGTGCCACCCAACGGAGCGCAATCGCATCATCATCAGAAATGGTCACAGGCCCCCAATGGGCATAATAAAGCGTATCGATTACAGGCGGTTGCCCCTTGATACGTAGCGTATCCGGTACCAGGGTCATGGGTTGATAAGCGCCATTATAGAGATACTTGGTCCTGCTTTCATCCAGCGTGAGCTTGAGGTGGTCAATTTGATCCGATCCTGTGTTGGTGAATGCCCAGCCTACATGGTCATTAAATGCTTCCACGGGCAACGGTGCGCCCGGCACTGTAACACCGTAGGCATTCATGTCCGGGGTTACCATGTGCAGTTCATACCAGATGGAAGGCAACCACAACGCCAGGTGCATGTCTCCGGCAATGACAGGTGCTCCTGTTGTCGAACGCTCTGGTCCTACAGCCCAGTTGTTTGAACCCTTGCCTTCAAGAAATCCTTCAAGCGGTGTACCGGCCCATTGTTGCTGCAAGGCATGCTTCCGCGCCAACACGTCGGATCCACCGGCAGCCAGCCCATCTCGTGTATACACATCTCGCTTGTCCTGTGCTTTCACCATCCCACCTTTTTCCGGGATAATAGGTACGGCGAGGTCAGAATGCTCGGGGTACAGGGCTTCATAAGAAACAGGTCCCAGACGTTCCTGCAGTTCAGCGTAAATTACGTCGTCGGACCGGTAAGTGAGATCAAAAACCATATACTGCAGCACAAGCAATACCTGCATTTCTGTATACGGCTCAGGGCTGTAACCAAGCAGCTTGAATTCGAGTGGATAGTCCGCGTATTCGAGCCCGGCAAGGTAGGTATTGACGCCTTTCACAAAAGCGCGTACGAGGGCCAGTTCTGTGCTATCCTGTGCGACCAGGCGCTGCAAGTTTTTCTCTGCACCCCATAACATCCCGGTCTGCCGAAGGAAACGGTCCGTTTCAACCATGGATGAACCGAGAATTTCGGATAGCCGGCCTGATGCTACACGGGGCACAAAATCGAGTTGGAAAAGCCTGTCTTGTGCGGTTAGGTAGCCGAGTGCGGTTACTGCATCCAGGGAATGGTCTGCAAAAATGTGGGGCACACTGCGTTCATCGCGTTGCACAACCACGCGGCCGGTAAGGCCAGGGATTTGAATAGATTGATTAGTTGGCGGTAATGCTTTGCGGGCGTTGTGATATAGCCCTTCAACCGGGTCCAACAATGCCGCTACAGCAGGAAAGCGTCCGCCGGCGCCACCAAGCCCAATGACAACAATAGCGCAAACAAGAGACAGAAACAGCAGGATGGAAATCTTCTTCATGTAGCCAGAAATTACCCTTCAAACGGAAGGATAAGAACGGGCTAAAGATCTTCGTATTCAACCCTGTTGGTATACTTTGCTGGCTTGGGTGTGCTTTCTTCTTCAGACTCTTTTTCGAAAAACAAATCATCACCCGAATAATCCTTCACATCAGAGCCCGGGAAAATAGCTGAAAGTTGATCATCCAGCTTCGGCAAATTGGTTGGCATTTTCCCCTCTTCTTCGATAATGGCATCCACAACACGCGCGATGTCATCAGGCACATGGTCATTGAGCGAAGAAATATAATCCGACACACGCTCTGCAGTAACCATTTTTTCGATCACATCTTTTGCTTCAGCCGGCGCTTCTTCAGTCTCTGGTGCGGATTCTTTTGCAAGGTCTGCCGCTTCCACCTTGAGCTCATCCGTAGCTTTTCGCTGCTTCCGCAGAATCAGATGTGGCGCACCCGATTCCCTGGATGTTTTGTTGTTACGAACAATCAATTCATAACTGAGCGGCGAACGCTTTGCACCTTCGTTTTCACTATTCTGATTCATAAGTACTAGATTCTCAACGCTGCATCCTCAGGACAAATGAACAAAGGGGTAGACTTGGGTCCTGATAAACGGGTATACAGCAATCCAACAGCCGTAGGGCGCACTACTAAAACAATTGTATTTTAAGACTTTACAGCTTAAAAACAACCCGTTTTTTAAAAAAGTGCAAGGATGCAGGATTAATTTTACAAATGAAAGGAGCCCTGTATAGGATCAAAATGTATTCCTACTCTTGCACCCGGGCCGGTTCTTTTCGCTAAATCGTTATACGCTTTTGACCAAATATGATAATTAGCACGTTCTTATCCTATTCACACTTTTGAAATCAAACAACTTTCATATTAGAAAGCCGAGGACCTGGCCGGCTGTTGTGGTGTCGGGGGTACTACTAGCCGTTAGTTTCCCTCCCTTCCCGTTACCTTTTGTAAGTTGTGTCGCTTTGATACCCGTTTTGCGCCACAGCTTCTCACAGGCTGACACCCGTAAAGTATACCTGGATTTTTTCTTTGTCTTCCTGATTCTTTTTGCAATTACCTTCTCCTGGCCCCTTAGACACCCTTTTACCAATACCGCATTTGCCTCCCTATCCGGTGTTTTGCTCTTGCCCATGTCGATGGCATTGCCATTTGCTGCCGGCAATTTTGTTCAAAAAAAAGCAGGCTATCTTGCCGGCGCTGTAGCATGCTGCGCCTTTTTCTTGACCGTTGAAAGTTTCTGGACCCACGGGCCCCTTGCAATGCCCGGCACGTTACTCGGCCATTCCCTCGCCCATGCGCCCTACATCAGGCAAATGGCAGATGTATCTGGTGTAGCCGGACTTAGCCTCTGGGTTTTAACGTTTAACTTTATATATACAGGATTGTGGCTCGCTAAAAACAAACGCATCCGGAAAAAATTGCTGCTTTGCGCCATTGTGCTGCTATTTTTTCCGCTTCTCTATGGCCTCATACGGCTTAACACATTACCTCAGCATCATACAACAACGCGTGTAGCGCTTGTACAGCCCGCAGTTCCGTCCATCTTATGGACAGATGAATATGATGGCAGCAGGATTACACAGTTGATTCAACTAACGGATAGTCTGCATCAGACAGCGATGCCCCCCGCACTGGTGATTTGGCCAGAGACTGCCCTTCCACTGGTGGCAGATAACAGCAACCAACATCACCAGCACCTTAGTGCCTGGTTACAGACAAAGGAACTGCCTTTACTGGCCGGCGCGATACTCCCAGCCCCAGATGCCACAGGTCCTACTGCGTTTACCAATAGCGCTGTTCTGCATAGAGACAGCACCCGAATTCGGTACAACAAGAACAAGCTTGTGCCTTTTGCAGAACGGGTCCCATTTGAAAACCTCACCCGGAAACTTGGTCAGTTTCGTGTAGATGCCGGCGGTGTTGCAGGATACCAACCCGGCCATTCACAAAACACAATGGCGATGCCCGACGCGAACCTTGGGGTGCTCATCTGTTTTGAATCTTTGTTTGGCGGATACACCCGCAAGTACATCAAGGAAGGTGCAGATTTCCTGGTTGCGCTGTCAAATATTGGCTGGTGGGGATCTCGATTTGCACCGGCGCAGTACCTCGCCTTTTCTACACTGCGGGCCATAGAGACGCGGCGCGCACTTGCGATAAATACAGTCAGCGGACCAGGCCTGGTTGTAGATCAGACGGGCGATACCATTGCCAATACCACCTGGATGCAGCGTACAGTAGTTGATGTCGACATACCGCACTATAGAACAACGTCCGTTTACGCCACCTTCGGCGACTGGTTAAGCATCCTTGCTCTGCTTATATCAATTGGACTTGTATGTTATTTGGCGCTGCCATATATCTCAACAATTACAGGAAGAAAGACCAATTAATTTGTTTCCTTGCATGCAATTTACGTGTCCTCTTATTCTTGCGTCGGGTTCGCCGCGCCGCAAAAACTTACTCAAGCAATTGGGTATTAAATTCACGATTCACGTTAGTGATGTTGAAGAAGACTTTGATCCCGCTCAGTCATCAGCAGACATAGCGTCTGCCATTGCCGAACGAAAGTGTGCGGCCATCAGTCCGCAGCATCCTGATGGGCTCACCCTTGCTGCGGATACGATTGTCGTGCACCATGGCGAGGTCCTCGGCAAACCTGCCTCTCCTGTTGAAGCCAAAACAATGTTGCGCCGACTGGCCGGACAGCAACACCTTGTGTACACAGGCATTGCCCTTTCCCACCCCGCCTCCAATCGCAGCGTAACCGCGTGCGAAGAAACCGCTGTACACTTTGCCCCGTTGTCAGACGCAGAAATAGATGCATACGTAGCATCTGGCTCGCCACTGGACAAAGCCGGCGCGTACGGCATCCAGGACGACCGTGGTGCGCTCTTTGTATCTCGAATTGAAGGTGATTTTTACAATGTAGTTGGGTTACCCTTACATCTGCTGTATACTGCGTTGAAAACAAATTTTGCCGACTTAATTACCACCTGAGTACCCTACCCCAACACCTTCTTATCATATGCCCGCCTCAATGGATAAAACGCCATCGTTGGATAACTTGAAACTGCTCCTTATTCAGGCGCGCACTGATCCGGCCATTCTGGATCAGGAAATGCAGTGTTTTGTAGAGCGCTGCCGGGTTGCGCCGCATCAGATAGCCAGCGTAAATGTGTGCATGGAGCCTTTACCAGATGATGCTTTTTCAGCTTACGATGCCATTTTCATCGGAGGTGCCGGCGAGTTCTCTGCTAAAAATGACTATGACTGGATGCCGGCATTGCTCGCCCTTGTTCAAACAGCCGATCAACGCGCGTTTCCTTTGCTCGGCTCCTGCTGGGGACACCAGATTATTGCGCGGGCGCTTGGCGGCAAGGTGATTTACGACAAAGACCTCACTGAGATGGGATGCCATTGGATCGAACTCAATACGGCGGGTCAGCAAGATACGCTGTTCAAAAATTTCCCTACGCGTTTCAAGGCCAATATGGGGCACCACGATCGCGTTAGCGTGCTCCCGCAGGAAGCAGTCAACCTGGCCTTCAGCGACACGCAGTCAAACCAGGCTTTCCGAATAGCGGACAAGCCCATTTATGGCACCCAGTTCCATAGCGAACTTGATGCTGCCAGAGAAAAAGAGCGCCTTTACGCGTACCGAGATCATTATACCGAAGTTGAAACGGAGGAAGCTTTTCAAGAAATCATCGCCGGCCTTGCCAAAACCACCGAGGTAGATGAACTGCTGTACAAGTTTTTGGTATCTTATGTAGCCCACCCTACACGTTGACACACCCTTGATGAGAGACTCTGACAATCGCATATTTTCCGAAGAAGAAGTTGGCCGGCTGCTCCGTATTGCGATAAAGCAGCAGGAAGCAGATGCTGAGGCGCAGTACAACATGAACCACGGGCTTAGCCTGGAGGAAATCGAGCGCCTCGCAGCCGAAGCCGGCATTGATGCAAAATACATACGCGTTGCCCTGCAAAACCTGGATGTGCCAGAAAAGGAAGCAATTAAAGCGGGCTTCTGGGGTATTCCGCAAACCATTGAATTCAAGTACCAGGTGCCCGGCAAGCTAAATGAAGATGCCATGGAACGCATCCTGGTAGAAATCAGGCGCGCTTTCAAGAAGTCGAGGGGAAAGTTCGACACGTTGAAGAACAGCTTTGAATGGACCAATTCGGGCACAGGGGCAAGTCCAGCACTTGTGCAGGCACAGCCCGTCAACAATAATACGCACATCACCATCAAGGAAAGGCAAGACAATCCGCTTGTGCTGAGCTACTTGATTCCTTTTTTGTTTCTTACCATAGGGACCATAGCCAGCATCGCGGAAAGTAACCTATCGGCGTGTTTTTTCATTTCGAGCAACTTTTCCGCCTTGTTTTTCCTGGCACGATGGAACTGCTGGCGTGTGTATAAGAAACGTCACAAAGTGTTATCAGAATTACGAGATAAAATTAACCTGGCACTGGAAGAAAACCGGGAAAAAGCATGGTCCTACGGCGACACGTCCAGCACCAATGCAACCGGCCCATCGCTTTCTCTTGATGCAGCAGAAGGATACGAACAGGAACGCGAATCTCGCAGTAGCGCTAAAAAAACGAAATCGTAACCTGATACGACGAACCTCATCCCTTGAAAGACGTACGATGACCAGACCCTAGCGCATTCCATCTTGGCGTTTCGTCCGGCATTCGAACCGGCATTCCATCAGCGTCTGTCTTACAGCGTTTTCTCTACCTGACTTATATGAAACATTTGGCCTCTCTTGTCCTTGCCGGCATTGCTGTGTTGGGAATTAGCGGATGTACACAGGAAACACAGAATCGATTTGGCCGCGCAGTGCAAAACTGGACAGGCACCAATGGGGTCCTCGAGGTTTATGCCGGCGATAACGTCGCCCGTCGGTTTCTAAAAATTGACAAGTTGACCACAGCCAACGCTACCGGAGGCAGCCAGTCGCGCCCCTACCGTTTTGGCTACGGGGTTCTCGACGAAAACCTGAACGGCGTTGTGGATCCAGGAGAAAAAAAGGTCTATTTCGAAATCAGCGACTACTCCACACCGTACGTCTTTTACGAAAGCCCGGACTAAGACGTCTTTAGCCTCCCAGCCGCCACACTTTCACACCCGGTTTTGTCACATCTTTGTTGCCCGTGATTACAGCACCTCCTTACGCAAGGCTAAACGCAATATTACTGAGCATCCTGACAACGTTTGTCATTGGCTTCGTGCTCCTGGAGCTGAAAGTGGTGCTCTTGCCGTTTGCTATTGCAGCAATGATCACCATCCTGTTAAAACCACTTGTGCGTTATATGCACGAGAAGGGGGTGCCATTTGCGTTTACCATGTTGGCCGTTGTGGCATCAATCACGTTGGTAGGCTTTCTGTTTGTCATCATACTGACCTCTACCATCAGCCAGTTTATCGCAGAATTACCGGGATACAGAGGCAAGTTTGAGCTCCTTGTTAGCGATGGCCAAGCATTCATTGAGCGCTTTGCGCTTTTCTTTGGTATTCCGGCAGAAGAAGTTGAATTGCCGCAGCTCAATTTCTCTTACATCTCCACAGCAGCCCGTGCCGGCCTCAATACACTTTTCAATTTCCTCAGCACAGCCTTTTTGATTATCCTCTTTCTCTTGTTCATGCTCATTGGCTCCGGACAAGCTGAGAAAAAGGTGAAAATGGCCTTTCCTGAAGAAATGGCAGATCGGATTACGCTCACAATTAAGAATATTGGTAGCCAGGTTCGGCGCTACCTCCTTACCAAAACCCTGGTTAGCCTCATCACGGGTTTGCTAACCTTTCTTGTGCTCTGGTTCATGGGCGTAGACTTCCCTATCATCTGGGGCTTCACAACCTTCCTGTTTAATTTTGTCCCAAACGTGGGCTCCATGGCCTCGATTATTCTGCCGTTCCTGCTTTCCCTGCTCCAGTTCGATGGACTGATGGTGCCGATTGTAACGCTGATCCTGCTAGGAGCCGTACAGGTCTTGATGGGGAATTTCCTTGAGCCAAGAATTCTGGGTTACAACCTGAACCTCAGCCCGTTACTCATCCTTGTTTCGCTGATTGTATGGGGGTGGCTTTGGGGTATTGGTGGGATGATTCTGGCGGTACCCATCACGGCTACCATCAAAATTGTGTTGGGCAACATCGAGACCTTCAAGCCGCTATCCGTGATGATGAGTGGCGCCAACGGAAAGCTCGCGCCCCCTACGGAAAGTACAGGTACGGGCTAAGCGCGTTTTTTACTCCTCAAGGAGTAGGAATTAGCCGGCAAAGGAATCCTGCGTAGTAGTCTGTCCCACGGAAGTGTCCGTAGAAAAGCTGTATCCTGTTCACCCCCGGACTTTACAGCCATGGAAAAGACTAAAAAAATCTACCAGCGCAGTTTTTGGGCCATTTTTGTTTTCTGGACCGTTATCTGCTCAGCAGCTATCGCTTAGGCAAACCGACAGCGTCAGGCTTCAATCGTGTTTGCCAGGATGGACTCCAGCATTTCACGTGACTCTTCGTTGCCCCTGTTCAATTCATCAAGCATCAGGTCAATAATCTGCTGCTTGCTCATGTTGGATTCCTCCATCATGATCTCCCAGAAGTATTTTAGCCAGTCCGTATTGTTTTCACGGGTGCTTTTTTCGAAGGCGGCTGTGATTTCTTTGTGCAGGTTGAGCAACTCTTCTTCGCTCTGATATTTGGCTTCCAGCATGACTCAGGTGAGGATAAATCGGGAAGTGACTCACGACGTTTAATGCGTCACAGTCTGTATCGGTCATCCTCTCCTGTTTTTTAAAGGCTCGGACAAATTGTATTGCAGATTCAAACTGCCGGTGTGTATTTGGCCGTCATCTCCCACCTTCATCCCAGAAACTTTGGCGGCATAAACCAGATCAACTGACCCGGATATCTCCCCAGCTCTTTCCACGATGCAATATCGACGTCAATCCTGGCCATTGTAGCAGTAGGAAAACGTACGATAGCGCCACCGCTCAGCGCGCGAGTCGTACCAGAAGAGGTTGGCTCATGCCCCGTTAGAATCACACTATCCGCCGTATCTGGTGTTTGCCGGGCCACTTCTATATAATCAGCAACAGAGGACTCGTATAGTGCAGGTACAATATGCGTTTCACCACCCCACGCACCGGCTTCTTTTGCGAGTTGCAACGTTGTGCGTGCCCGCACTGCTGAAGAAGAAACATGATGATCTGGAATTTGTCCGGTATCGCGTAACCACTTCCCCATGGCGCCGGCAGCCTTGATGCCACGGGGTGCAAGCGGACGTTCATGGTCTTGCCCGTAGTCTGCATTCCAATCAGATTTGCCGTGGCGAAATAGGATAATCGTTTTCATGTATACTCTTGATAAATTCCGATATTACTGGCGCAATCAGGCTGTCAAACGCGCTTTATTTTCTACAGAATAAACCGATACTTCCTCGAATGAAAGTGTCGTTTCAAATCTGAGTAATAATTTGTTAACTTATAGCCCGTAACAGACGGGACGTTCTTCGCTGTGTTCATTATTGTGTGTCGGTCAACATGAAGGTTATCGCGTGTTACAACATCAAAGGAGGTGTAGGTAAGACATCGACAGCCGTCAACCTTGCTTACATTGCAGCGCGAAAGGGTTGCAAGACCTTGCTCTGGGATATGGACCTGCAAGGCTCTGCTACGTTGCTGTTGAATACAGAGGCCTCTAAAACAAAAAGCATAAAACCCTTCTCCTCTCCGCAGAAAAGTCTCAAGCCTCAAATTCAGCGTACCGCATATAAAAACCTCCATCTGCTGCCGGCTGACTTCTCCCTGCACAAGCTGGATCAAAAACTCGGTGATCTCAACAAACCTGTTAAAGCCATAAAAAAGCACCTGGCGTCGCTTTCCGACAAGTATGCGTATGTCTTTATCGATTGTCCGGCCGGGTACAACGCCTACACCCAGGCATTGCAGCAACTGGCTGATGTTTTCTTAATTCCTGTTATTCCAACCCCACTCACCCTGAGCAGCTACGACCTGTTCAAAAAACAACTCAAAAAAGAAGCGAAGAAGAACCTGATTGTGTTTCCGTTCTTCTCGATGATAGACCGCAGAAAAAAACTGCACCGTGAGGTGGCCGGTCTTAGGAAAAATGGGACAACAGGCTTCCTGCATACCCAGGTCCCCTTCTCCAGTAAAGTTGAGCTCATGGCCATCGAGCGGGCGCCATTGCTTGCCTATGATACGCGCAGCGCTGCAGCCAAAGCCTATCGAAGTTTGTGGGAAGAGATCATAACCAATCTGGATATGTACGCGCGGGTTGAAAAAATCAAAATGTGGTAACTAATTCTAGCTTTACCATTTCATTTATAAAGGCAGATTTAGTATCGTTCAATGCTGTATGCATTTACAGCATGCCGGCCGCGGATCTGCGCCGGCTGGTTGCTCGTTAACCCTGTCCGGCCCATTATCCCAAAACCTATACGCTTAACGTAATGTCGCTCTGGAAAAAACTTACCGGCGAATTTGTCGACATCATTGAATGGCTCGATGATTCCAATCAAATCATGGTCTACCGGTTTGACCACCACGATAACGAAATCAAGTACGGCGCCAAACTGATTGTACGCGAAGGACAAGCAGCGGCATTTGTCAACATGGGTGAACTCGCTGATGTATTCCAGCCGGGTACGTTTACCCTCGAAACACCCAACATTCCAATTCTATCCAAATTGCAGAACTGGAAACACGGGTTTGAAAGTCCCTTCAAAGCAGAAGTTTACTTTGTAAATACACGCCAGTTTACCGACCAGAAATGGGGCACTAAAAACCCTGTTATGCTGCGCGACCCTGAGTTCGGACCGGTGCGGTTACGTTCGTTCGGCACCTATGCCTTACGGATCACCGACCCCGCAAAGTTTCTACGGCAACTCGTAGGGACAAATGGCTATTTCACGATGGACGACCTTTCCGGTCAGTTGCGCAACATGGTTGTCTCCCGCTATACCGACTTGCTCGGCGAGAGCAACATTCCCGTACTCGATCTCGCAGCCAATTACGATGAACTGGGCAACTTTGTCCGAAAGAAGCTGGCGCCAGAATTTGATGAATACGGGCTCACGCTTACATCCATGCTTATTGAAAATATCTCGCTTCCGCCAGAAGTTGAGAAAGCACTGGATAAGCGTACGAGTATGGGTGTCATCGGAGACTTGACCAAATACACCCAGTTTCAGGCAGCAGAAGCCATGGAAAAAGCCGCAGAGAACCCCGGCGGCACGGCTTCCGGAGGTATTGGCATGGGTATGGGCTTTGCCATCGCAAATCAGATGGGTCAGGCTATGTCCGGCAACACAGCGCCAGGTAGCACCCAAACGCCGCCACCTATCCCTAATGCAGCGGTCTTTCACGTCGCACTAGATGGCAAGCAAGCCGGGCCTTTTGATACGGCAAAACTAAGCGAACTGGCTGCTGCTGGTAGCCTTACAGCCGGTACCCTCGTATGGAAACCGGGTATGGCTAACTGGGCAAAAGCAGCGGATGTACCAGAAGTTTCTGCATTGCTTTCCACCCAGCCGCCTCCCCTGCCGCCCCAGTAATCAGACAAGAAAATGGCTGAGCGGCAGTTTCCCTGCGAGCAGTGTGGCGCAGAACTGAACTTTGTACCCGGCACCCATTCGCTGGCATGCAATTTCTGTGGCTTCGAAAATCTCATCGAAGTTGAATCAACCCCTATTGTCGAACAAGACTACCGGGCCCAGCTCGCACAAAATACAGCAAGCGAGACGATGCACGACCTTATGGTCGTCAAGTGTGACGCGTGTGGGGCTGAATCGAGTTTCAACCCTAATATCGTATCAGATGCCTGCCCGTTTTGCGGGACGAGCATTGTACAAACCGAACAGGCCAAACGCGAAATTCTGCCCCAAGCCGTCATGCCGTTCCTCGTGACGCAGCAAGGCAGCCAGGCAGCATTCAAAAAGTGGCTAAATAGCCTTTGGTTTGCGCCAGGCGTCCTCAAATCACTTGCGCGGCAGGAAGGCCGGCTTAAAGGCGTGTACATCCCCTACTGGACCTACGATGCCAACACTGCAACATCTTACCAGGGCCAACGGGGCGACTACTACTATACAACTGAGTCGTACACCACAGTTGTAAACGGCAAAAGCGTCCGCCGAACCCGGCAGGTACGCCATACGCGGTGGTCGCACGCAAGCGGGAACGTGTGGGATGACTTTGACGACGTGCTGATTATTGCCTCACGGTCGTTGCCAGATCGCGAAGTGCGTGAACTTGGCCCGTGGCGTTTGTCCACCCTAAAGCCTTACACAGACGCTTACCTGAGTGGATTTCAGGCTGAAAGCTATGCGGTGCAGCTAGAAGAAGGGTTTTCTGAAGCCAAAAGCGTGATGGACCTGACCATCAGAAGCTCAATACGGCTCGATATAGGGGGTGACGAACAGCGTATCCTCTACAAA